>QGUR01000023.1 GCA_003242205.1 Chloroflexota bacterium
TTTTTCTCTTCTTTTTCTTTTATATCTCCCGGCTCACCTGTCAATTATACATATCCTTCTCCGCCGGCCCTTAAAGTTGGCATAAGGGACCTCCATCTGTCGGTGCGTTATGCCGCGCTGACAGGCCGGTTTGCTCCTGCCAGCGGCGCGGCGCAGTGGTTTCTCAAACATGCTATCCAGTCGGGCATCGCCTTTGAATTACCGCCAGGACAGTCGTCCGGCGCAGCAGAAAACGGCGTCCGGTACACGCCACAGATGAGTTCAGGTTTCAATTCATGACCGACACTGCTACTCCACGAATTGTGATCGATCACGTCACCAAGGAGTTCGTCTCGCGTGAAGGCGAGCGCGCGCTGGCGTTGGCTGATGTAAGTTTCAATGTCGGCGCGAATGAGTTTGTCTCGATTGTCGGACGCAGCGGCTGTGGCAAGACGACGCTGCTGAATATGGTCGCCGGCCTGCTGAAGCCGAGTTCCGGGCGTGTACTGGTGAACAATCGCCCGGTCGAGAAGCCAGGGCCGGATCGCGGCATGGTCTTTCAGCAGGCGGCTTTGTTCCCTTGGCTGACGGCGATTGACAACATCGAGTTTGGGCCGCGCAATCAGGGCGTGCCGAAAGCGGAGCGGCGGCGGCAGGCGCAGGCTCTGATCGAACTGGTGCGGCTGAGTGGTTTTGAAAACAAATATCCTCACGAACTGTCGGGTGGCATGCAGCAACGGGTTGCGATTGCACGTGCTCTGGCGACCGATCCCGAAATTCTGTTGATGGATGAGCCTTTTGGCGCGCTCGACGAACTGACGCGCAGCCAGATGCAGGACGAGCTGCTGCGAATCTGGGAAGCGAGCAGGAAAACGGTGCTGCTGGTGACCCACAGCATTTTTGAAGCGCTGTTCCTGTCTGACCGGATCATCATCCTGAGCCCGCATCCGGGCCGCTTGCGCAAAGAGGTGAAGGTTGATCTGCCTCGACCGCGCCAGCGCACCTCCAAGGAATTTCTGGAGTATTACGAGGAAGTTCACAATGCAATCTTCTAGGGCGGGGCGACGACGGCTGCCCGGTTCCGTTGGCGATGCCCTGATCGGTCTGGCGACCATTGCGGTGTTGCTGGCGCTCTGGGAAATCGCCGTTCAGGCGGGCGCGCTGAATGATTACTACTTCCCACCGCCTTCGAAACTGGCGCGGTCGTTGGTGACGCTGACCACTACCGGCTTTCCACGGGGCGTGACGGTCTTTTCGCACATCGGCGCGACGCTGATGCGGATCCTGCTGGGTTATGCGCTGGCGACCGTTATTGCCATACCGCTCGGTCTGGTCATCGGTTCCAACGACAGGCTCTATCAGGCTGTCAATCCGATCATCATCTTCGCGCGTTCGGTCGCAACCATCAGCCTGCTGCCGCTGGCGGTCGCCTGGTTCGGCGTCGGCGAAATCAGCCGCGTTTTCCTGATCGCCTACGGCTGTAGCTGGATCATCCTGACGAACACCATTCATGGCGTGCGCGTCGTCGACCCGCGGCTGCTGCGCGCCGCCGAAGTTCTGGGGACATCGCGGCGGGATATGTTTTATCGCGTCGTGTTGCCCGCCAGCCTGCCGCGCATTTTCGCCGGGATGAAGGTGGCTCTGGGGCTGGCATTTCTGGTGATTGTGGCCGTCGAGATGATCGGTACGGTGGAAGGGCTGGGCGCGCTCATCATGGAAGCCCGTACGTTCTATCGCACCGATACCACCATCGTCGGCATGGTGATTATCTCGCTCTTCGGTTTCCTGTTATCGAAGTTTCTTGATCGTGCCGAGCGGGCGCTGCTGCCGTGGGCTGCCGGGCTGGAGGAGGTCGAGCGGTGAAAACCTCCGCTTTTGGGCGCAATCTGTGGCTGTCATGGATCGGCGTGATTGCGCTGGTCGTTGTCTGGCAGGTCATCGTGGCGCTGCAAGTGATCAACCCGCGCATTTTCCCCGGCCCGATACAGGTGCTCGAAACGGCCCTGACGCGCGTGCCTGTCGATGAGCTTTTCGGCCATCTGCGCGCCAGCCTGTTGCGCGTGGCGTCCGGCTTTGCGCTTGGCGCGGTGTTGGGGATCACGGTCGGCATTGCGACGGGCTGGTACCGGCGGCTCGGTAAGGTCGTCTGGGCACCGCTGGAACTGCTGCGGCCCATTCCGCCGCTGGCATGGATTCCGCTGGCGCTGATCTGGTTCGGGCTGGGGGAAGAGTCAAAAGTTTTCATTATCTTTTTGAGCGCCTTCTTTCCCATCGTGACCAATACTTACAAGGGCATGATCCAGACCGATCCCGTTCTATTGCGGGCGGCGCAGACGCTGGGGCTGGATGGTCTGCGGCTGCTGGCGCGGGTGGCCGTGCCCGCCGCGCTGCCCGATATCGCCACCGGTCTCCGCATCGGCTGGAGCCTGAGTTTTGGCTCGCTGGTGGCGGCTGAAATTCTGGCAGCGCGGGAAGGACTGGGCTTCCTCGTCATGCGCGGGCGCGAGATTGGCGAGGTGGGCCTGATTGTTTACGCCATCATCCTGATCGGCATCCTGAATCTGGTGACCGACCATCTGTTTTACGAGTTCGTCCTGAAGCGCCGACTACGGTGGCACTTCAGCAGTTAGGAAAGGAGCAGGGCTATCGGGAAAAATAACAGCGGTCATGGCTCGTAAGGCATAGTTTGAGGAGACAAGAATGCACTTACAGGGATTAAAGAAAGTTGCTCTCGTTGCAGTGGCCTGCGCGATGCTGGTCGCGCCGGTCGTTTCGGCTCAGGAAGCGACGACGGAGCCGCAGGAATGCGGCGTGCCCGAAGTGACGGATATCAGTCTGGGCTTTGGCGTGGACGCAGTTTTCGCGCCGCACATCATCGGTATCGAGAAGGGCTGGTTTGAAGAAGCCGGTTTTACGTCGGTTGATACGCCCACGTTCACGGCTGGCGCGCTGGCGGGTGAAGCCCTGGCCGCCGGCGAAATCGAATTGTGGACGCCGGGTAACATCCCGCCCATCAGCATGATTCACAATGGCCTGCCAATCGTGGTCGTTGGCATCAATACGGATGCTTACATTGACCGGCTGGTCGTGCGTTCGGACGCAGGTCTGGAAGAACCGGAAGACCTGTATGACATTCGCATCGGCCTGTTGGAAGGTTCGACCGCTTCGGCGGTGCTGAGCAAGATTGCTGAGCAATATGATCTGGATGTCAACCGCTTCCAGGTCGTCAATCTGCCGCCGCCGGAACAACTGACGTCGCTGATCAACAACGATATTCAGGCGATGATTGTCTGGAATCCATGGCCGTTCCTCGCGCTTGCCGAGCCGGAACTGGACGTCGAAATCATGCACAGCGGCACGGAGGCGAATTTCCCGTGGGATGACAGCGCGTACCAGTCGTCCAACACGCTGTCGCTGTGGGTGATGAGCGAGGACTTCGTCCGCGAGTCGCCGAATGCCGCCTGTGCCATCGTTCAGGTGTTGCTGCGCGGGCAGGAATACGTGCGCGATCCGGAAAATCAGGAAGAGGTGATCGAACTGCTGGCCGAGTGGAACGATCAGCCGGTCGAGTTGATCGAGCAAATGTGGGCCGACTATTCGTTCGATCCCACCATCGGGGAAAACTACGTGCGTGACATGCAGGCGTACACCGAGTTCCTGTTTGAAGCGGGGCGCATCGACGATCAGATTGATCCACTCGATTACACCTACACCGGCTTCGTTCAGGGCTACAACCCGGAATATGTCGAAGTCGAAGGCAACTGGCAGCCATAACGGCGTCACTCCAGTCTGCTGACGCGGCGGCAGGCGGCGCGTGTTTGCCAGCATGCCTGCCGCCAGTCTTTGCTGTTTCGTTAGAACGGGACGATGGGCATGACCGGCGAGAAACTCAGAGTCGGCGTCATGGGGGCCGGCTTCATCAGCACGTATCACATCGAAGGGTTAAGGGCTGCAGGCGCGCAGGTGGTTGCCATTTCCAGCCGCACGCTCGAATCGGCCCGGAAACAGGCCAGCGTCTACGATATTCCGTTTGTGACCGACCAGAACGAAGCGGTGCTGGCGCATCCGGAGGTGGAGGCTGTCGTCATCGCGACGCCGGATTACACACACCGCGATCTGGCGCTGCAGGCGATTGAAGCCGGCAAGCCGGTTCTGCTGCAAAAGCCGATGGCCCGTAACAGCGCGGAATGCCGGGATATTATCGAGGCGGGCGAACGGGCGGGCGTGCCGGTTTTCGTCAGTTTTATGCACCGCTATTTTGAGGAAGTGTTTGCCGTGCGCGAGTTGCTGGCGCAGCAAGCGCTGGGGTCGGTTTTCACCGTCCGTCAGCGCAACGCGACGCCGGGCGGTTCATGGGCTGCGTGGCTCTACAGCCGCGAAAAAGTCGGCGGCGGCGTGATGATGCAGCTTGGCGTGCATGGCGTTGACCTGCTGCGCCATCTGTTCGGCGAGATCGAGGCCGTAAAAGCGACTACCGCGCTGACGCGAAAAGAACGCCGGCTGAGCGACGGTACGGTCGTGCGGCCCGACGCTGAGGATGTCGTCTTTGCGACCTATCGTTTTGCGTCGGGGCTGCTGGCGACGCATGAAGTCGCGTATAACGAGGTGGCCGGAACCGACCGCTTTCGCATGGAGATTTATGGCGAAAGCGGAACGGCGTGGCTGCGTTCCGAGCGCGGGCCGCTGGCGCTGTACGCGCCCGCTTACGCCGGCAGGGAGGGCTGGTTCCAGCCGGCGTTGCCGGAATCCAATCCGGGGCTGCGCCAGCACCGCCACTGGATCGACATGCTGCGGGGCGAAGCGCCGCACGATGGTTCGGATCGGGACGGGCTGGCTGCGATTCAGGTGATCGAGGCTGTCTATCGATCAGCCGAAACTGGCCAGTGGCAGGAGGTGGCGCGCGCATGACGGCACGCATTCGCTTTGGATTGCTCAGTTTCGCGCATTTTCATGCCAACTTTTGGGCCGACGCCATTAACGGGTCGGACAAGGCGGAACTGGTTGGCATCTGGGATGATGATGTGACGCGCGGGCAGGCGGCCGCATCCAAGTACGGCACGCAGTTCGTGCCAGACCTAGCAGCCCTGCTCGACCAGTGCGACGCGGTTGGGATCACGTCCGAGACGGCGAAACATGTGGCGTTGGTGGAGGCAGCGGCAGCGCGCGGCGTGAATATCCTGCTCGAAAAGCCAATGGCGCGCAACCTCGCGGAATGTCGCCGGATCGTCGAGATCGTGCGGCAAAGCGGCGTGACGTTCATGCAGAACTTCCCCAAGCGTTACGACCCGATCAACCACGAATTAATCCGGCTGGTGCGAGACGGCGTGCTGGGCGAGATTTCGCTGGTGCGCGTCCGTCATGGCAACGCGCACCTGATGGAATTGGGCGCTGCTGCTGCCGCTAACTGGTTCGGGCAGCGCGAGCAGGCCGGGGGCGGCGCTCTGCTGGACGAGGGCATTCATGCCGCCGATTTGCTGCTCTGGCTGCTGGGCGAGCCGGAAAAGGTGAGCGCGTTCGTCTCGAACGCCACGCTGGGATTGTCGCTTGAAGACACTGCGCTGGCTATCTTCAGCTATCCATCGGGCGCGCTGGCCGAGATCGCAACGGGCGGCACGCTGCTGGCGGCTGAAGGCTCAATCGAGGTTTTTGGCACGCACGGCGTCGCGGTGCTTTCCGGTGTGGATATGGCCTCGCGCTTTTTCGCGCGCCCGCCCTATCTCAAGATTTTCCGGCGCAATATGGGGCGCAACGAGTGGGAAGGCATTGACCTGACGCCGAACTTCCAGCATGGTCACTTCCATCATGGCGGCCCGCTCCACTTTATCGAGGTGCTGCGTGGTGAAGCGCAGCCGGTGTTGTCGCTTGAGGATGGTTGGAAGCCGGTTGCCATGATCGAAGCAGCTTACCGGGCGAGCGAGACCGGCCAGGCACAGCCCGTGACCTTCTCGCTTGATCCGGACGGGAAATGAAACGAGTTTGCGCCTGCTATGGACGGATACGAAACGCTTGAGCCGTATTTTGGCGATCTTCACAATCACTGCGCGGTGGGCTACGGGCACGGCGGGCTTGAAGAAGCCTATCGCAACGCGCGCATGCAGCTTGACTTCGTCTGTGTGACCGTACATGCGCACTGGGGCGATCTGCCGGCGGACGATCCCCGGCTGGAGCAGGTGGTCGATTATCACACGCGCGGTTTTGAACGTGCGGCGGCGGCCTGGCCTGCCGTGCGACAGGCGGTCGCAGACCATTACGACCCTGGGCGTTTCGTGACGTTCCTCGGCTTTGAGTGGCATTCGATGGCCTATGGCGATCACAACGTCTATTTCAAGGGAGCGGAAGGCGACATCATTCGCGCCGCCGGCATTGAAGACCTACGCCGTGAACTGCGCCGCTACCGCGACCGCGGCATCGAAACGTTCCTGCTGCCGCATCACATCGGCTATCGTCAGGGCTATCGCGGCATCAACTGGGCGACCTATACGCCGGAGTTCAGCCCGGTTGTCGAGATCATGTCAATGCATGGCGCGTCCGAAAGCGCCGACGCGCCGTATCCCTATTTGCACACGATGGGCCCGCGCAACTGGCAGAGCACCTGGCAGTATGGGCTGGCGCAGGGCAACGTGGTAGGCGTTATGGGATCGACTGACCATCACAGCGGTCATCCCGGCAGCTACGGGCATGGCAGGCTGGCCGTCTGGGCGGACGCGCTCGACCGCGACGCCATCTGGACGGCAATTCGCAATCGCCGGACGGTCGCGCTCACAGGCGATAATATCCGTCTTAAGCTGGCGCTGGATGGCTCACCAATCGGGACGGTGCTGCCGCCGCGGTCAACACGCAATTTGCATGTTGAAGTGGAGGGCGGCGCGGCGTTGGATTACGTCGAGGTCGTTCACAACAACCGGCCGCTCTATCGCTGGAATCCGCCGCCGGTGACTGCCTCGCTTCCCGGTGAGTACAAAGTCCACTTTGAGGTTGGCTGGGCGGAGAAGGGGGAGACGATACCCTGGGATGTTGCGCTTGAGGTGGAGGGCGGCGAACTTCTCTCGGTCGAGCCGCGCTTTCGCGGGCATGAAGTCGTCGCGCCGCAGCAACAGGAGGAAGAACGTTATGCCTTCAGCGAGTGGCGGCGTGACGGCAGCAATCGCGTCCATTTCACGACGCTGACCTGGGGCAACCCGACGACGACGACCGCCAGCACGCAGGGCGTGTGCCTGACGGTGAAGGGTGACCGCGAGACGGTGCTGTGCGGCACGATTAATGGCCAGCCGGTGCGCGTGCGGCTGGAAGACTTGCTCGAAGGCCCTGTGTCCGGCTATCTTGGCGGTTTTCTCACGCCGGCGTACTGTTTCAATCGGGCCACGCCGCGTGAGGAATACACGGCCCGTTTCGAGTTTGACCATCGTTCAGACAGCGCAACGCGCGACTGGTATTACGTGCGCGTGCGGCAGAAAAATAACCAGTGGGCATGGAGTTCGCCCATCTGGGTCGAGGGCGCGGCCCGTTGATACACAACCATAAGGAAAGAAGCTGGTCGATTACCAACCAGCTTCTTTCCTGTTGCAGAGATGTCTTATTGCTCGCGCTGCCGGATCATTTCGGCAAAGTCCTCAAGCAGGGCGGCCTGCCGCCTGACAAGTGCCTCATAGCTCTCGGCCAGAGTCATGAGCCGGTCTCCCGGAACCTCCGGGTTAAGCGCCAGATGCTCGATCAGGTCGCCGAGGCGTTCGATCAGCGTCTGCTGCCGCCGCAGTAAGTCTTCGTGGCTGCGTAGGAAGGCATCGTCTATTGGCGGCCGGGTTGGCGGACGCGGTCGATCTTCCACTTCCAACACGCAGTCGGCAGTGAGCGCGGTGTCGTCCACGCCAATCGTGACCAGATGGAAACCAGGTCTGGCGTTCGCCGGAATCGGCAGGTCAATTACGCCGCCGCCCTGAGTATCGGCGCTGCCGGTGAATACCAGTTCCGGCCCCAGCAGGCCGTGGATGGGCGCGTTTGGCCGCAGTTTTTCGATCTCAACCGGAACGGTCTGGCCCGGCACGCCGGTTCCGCGTGGGGCGCAGTGTGGGAACGATGGATCTTCCAGCACAAATTCCAGCCCTCGTTCGCCGTTTTCATCATTCAGGCGGTCGATGATCTGGCCTCCCTGAATGGCGAAGGTCTGGACGCGGAATGGCTGCTCCAGCGCCACGCGGATGAATTCGTTCGGCGCGGTGAAACTCAGAACGTGATGAACCGGCACGTCATCCAGCAGGACGCTGGGGCCGGGAATAGTCGCTTCTGCGTACTGCGGGTGCAGCACCAGCGTATTGAGGCTGAAGCGGATGCGATCGCTGATTTCGATGATCTCGTTGTCCCGGATGACCCACGCCTGGCCGCGCAACCGCTGGCCGGCTACCGTCATCTGTACAATCACGTCCGCACCGCCAAAGGTTGCGTCCGGGATGCCCAGCTCGGACATGATCTCGCGGGTAGCACCGGACTGTCCGTCGTCCACATCGATCAGCGTCCAGAACATCAGCGGACGCCCTTCAGCCGGTAACAGGCCGAACAACTGGTTATCGAGAATGAACGTATCTTCGACTTTATCCAGCGAGGCACGCACGGATGCCACATCGAGGTAGGCGGGTATGTTCTCGCTTTCCTGCACCCGGTCTGGCAGACGTGTTGAGGCGAAACGACCGGGATTGAAATTGCCGGCGGGGTCGGTTTCCAGTCCCGGAACGTTCAGGCCGTTCGACCGCAGCGCGTTCATCTCCGCATTGTTAATGCCGGTATTGTCAACGTCGCCATTGCCGTCATTGTCGGTAATGGACGGGTTCATCATGGCCATCGTGTTGGTACGATGATCGAGGCTGAGCGCGTGGCCCAACTCATGCCCGACGAGCACATCGAGCGAGTCGGTCGAGGTGAACTGAGAGGTCGTGCCGGGCCAGGTGCGGTTCGGGCTGGCCGGGTGTAGGTAGCGATTGTCGATCACAACGACGCGCCCGTCGAAGGGCGTGGCGCAGGTTCCCGCCGGGCTTTCCGTGCAGCCGCCCCAGCCGATGATCGTGATGTAGTCGCCATCATCATCGTGAAACAGCCCGGCGTTAACGATGGTCACGCCGATACCCGCGCGCCCCAGACCGGCCCAGGCGGTATCACAGTTATTGATGAGCGCGTTGAATTCGACGCCCGCCACGTTGACGTTCTCACCGCGCATGTCGCCCACCTGCCCGAAGGTCGTATCCGGGTCGGCGATGATCGGAAAATTCAGCGTGCCCCAGACATCGTTGATCGCCGAACGGAAGGTGATGCCGGTCGGGTTGACGTAAATGTTGTCGGTTGGCCGTTCGTGACGTCGCCACAGGATGGCATCGGTGCTGGTGTCCCCGGCCAGATTGGGGTTGGCGACCGCAGGGCTGCCCTGCACGGCGCACCACGACAACGGGATGTGAAGCGTGTCCTGACCATTCCAGGTGTTATCTGCCTGAACGGGAGCTATCCCTCGTGATTGAAACTGGAGGGTCAGACTGAGGAGCAACAGGAACAGAATGAGCAGCGTTTTTAAAGGACGCATGGCTTTTTCCTTAAGCGCGTGACTTTATCGTGAGTGACACGGTGATCCGCCGGTTAGTGATCCGGCGTCCGGCAAGCAGCGCGCTGGCGCTACCTCAGGCAGCGTGGCGGAGGGGCATCCATGATGGCCTCCTGTCTCCTGAACTGCTTAACGAAAGGGGGAGGTTTTCAGGCTGGAGAGCTGCTGGCGCGGAATGCCAGTGCATTGACACGCTGACCGATACAGCTTCCCTGTGTTAATCCCTGCTCGATGGCGGAACGGAAGTGGATGCCGCCGTATAGACGTGAGTTGGCGGCTTCTTCCGCGAAGGCCGTGAAACTGGCGAAAGCGCGTGGCGGGTAGCCGCGTTTGGCGTGGGAGAGATCGACAAAGGCAAAACGCTCGCCGAACAGCGCTGTCAGCACTTCACTGGCGGCGGCTGACTGAACCGAGTGCCCCGACGGATATTCGGGAAATGAAGGTGTGGCGATCATGGGTTGCCAGTTTGCGTCGATGTGCGCCTGAATGTAGGTCACCGGGCGGAGCAGGTTGTAGATGTACTTGATGTGCCAGCAGGCGATGAACGAATCCGCAACGGCGATTCCCATGCGAGCGTAGGCCTCGGCGGCGGTGTCGAGACGATAACCCGTCGCGCCGAGGATCTGGTTCAGCAGGGCAATGGAATGGCCGGGCGGTGTCGGCGTCCTGCCCGGGTCGTCGGACCAGAAGTGGGCAATGGCAGTCTGTTCGGGCGTCGCCTGATTGACGCTTTCATAGACTTCCATGGCTTCAGTGTAAAAGGGCGAACCGGGAACCTCCGAATAGGGCGGCGGCGAGCCGGGCGCGCAGTCACTGCCGGCTGCGAGCACGAAAGGGCGGGTGTTTCCCCAGTACGGCAGCAGCGGCGGTACGGGCTGGCCGTTAGCGAAGGCGGTTGGCGTCCACAGGCCGGGGCCATTTGGCGGGACGTAGCCGGTATTCAGGCTGCCGGTTTCGGGCTGGTCTGCGCCGTCGGTCCGTGACCAGTCGATCACTGCCTCTGCGACCGCACGCCCATGAGCGTCCGAACGCGTGAAAACGACCTCGCCAACGGCTGATCTGCCGAGTGCGGCAAAATGCCGGTACAGATTTTCCATTCGACTCTGGTTGGCGTCGGATGCGCGCGCGAAGAAGTGTCTGGTGACAGTGGCAAGCGCGCTGTTGGCGACGCTCGGCCAGTGGTAGTCGAGACCGGCATCGGCAGGTGGTAACGCCGTCAACTGGTTGAGCTGACCGGCAAGTGACTGGTAGCCGGGCATGCCGCCGACAACTGCCTCATAGAGCGCAACGCCGCTATAGCCAAAAGCGCGCGATGCCACCGGAGGCGAGAAGCCGTTCGTCGTTTCCGTCAGATCAAGCTGAAGCTCGAACCATGCTAGAGGAACCTCAGGGGAGTAAGCCGAGGCCGGTAACAGGTCGTTGGTTTGCGCGGCAGCGGGCAGCAGTGGCGGGGCGATAAAGAACACAACCGGCAGAAGGCATATCAGTAAACGTTTACGTACCACTGTATTTAGCCTTGCCGAATTAATATGAATTGATTATTTGACATGGTATAAGGAAATCTTAAAAGTGTAAATATGGGACTATTTCTCTATGCCCCAGCCATGAGATCATGCGTCAAACAACGACGCGCCGCCCGCGCTGGCTGCCGGCGACAGCCGGGCGGGAAGGCGGTCAGCTTTTTACGCCGGAGAGGGCGATACCCTGAATGAAATAGCGCTGGGCGAAGAAGTAGATGACGAGCACCGGCAGCATGACGACCACCGCTGCCGCCATCACCAGCGGCCAGTTTGTCTGCCGGAAGGCCGTGGCCGACGCATTGAAATAGGCGAGGCCGAGTTCCAGCGTTCGCATTTCCGGCGTGCGGGCCACCAGCAGCGGCCAGAGCAGGTCGGTCCATGTGCCCATGAAGGCAAACACCGCCAGCGTCGCCAGCGCGGGGCCGTTCAGCGGCAGAAAGATGCGCCAGTAGATGGTGAACTCGTTTGCGCCGTCGATGCGGGCTGCGTCCTGATAGTCGCTTGGCACACCGAGAAAAGACTGCCGCAGCAGAAAGATGCCGAACACGCTCGAAATTCCGGGGATAATCAGTCCCTGATACGTGTTGATCCACCCCAGACCGAACACGATCAGAAACAGCGGGATCAATGTGACCTGATACGGGATCATCATCGTCGCCAGATAGAGTACGAACAGCAGATCGCGCCCCATGAACTTCAACCGCGCAAAGCCGTAAGCTGCCAGCGACGTGATGACAAGCTGCCCGAGGACTGTGAAGACCGTGACAACCAGCGTGTTGATGAAGTAACGCCCGAATGGCACGCGCGTGAACAGCAGCTCGTAGCTGGCGAAGGTGATCTCGGTCGGGATGAGCTGCGGCGGGTAGGTGAAAGCGGTGCTTTGCGGTCGCAGCGACGTCGAGACCATCCACACGAACGGGATGACCATCATGAACGTCACCAGAATGAGGATGATGTAGCCGATGATTTTGAGCGGAAGCTCGAACGGATTGTGACTGCGTACCACCCGCGTTTCCCCTAGAACAGAACTTCTTCACCCTGACGGCGGCGATACCAGAGTTGCACCAGCGTCGCCAGAAAAATGACTCCAAACAACACCCACGCCTGTGCTGCCGCGTAGCCCATATCGAACACCTCAAAGGCGCGCTGGTAGATGTTGTATACGACCACTTCGGTCGAGCCGCGTGGGCCGCCCTGCGTGATGACGTAAACCGGAGAGAAGACCTGGAACGAGCCGATGACGCCGGTCACGGCCAGGAAAAAGGTTGTCGGCGCAAGCAGCGGCAGTGTGATCCTCAGAAATGATTGCAGGCGCGTTGCCCCGTCGATGGCCGCCGCTTCGTGCAGCTCTTGCGGAATCGCCTGCAGGCCCGCCAGCCAGATGACCATCTGGAAGCCAAGCCCTTTCCAGATCGAGATCAGCACGATGCTGGGCATGGCAGTTGCCGGGTCGCCCAACCAGTTCACAGGCGGAATGCCGAACTGCCGCAGGACGTAGTTGAGGATACCGGCGTTCGGGTCGAGCAGCGTGATCCAGATGACCGACACGGCCACCCACGACGAAATCACCGGCATGAAGAACAGCGTGCGGAAGATATAGACGCCACGTAGCTTCTGGTTCATGACCAACGCCACGATCAGGCTGGCGATCATGCCACCCGGCACCGACAGGATGGTGTACCAGGCGGTGTTTCGCATTGCATTCCAGTAGCGGCGGTCGCCCAGCAGGAACTCGTAATTGTCAAGCCCGACGAACGGCGCGTTCTGAAAATTGGGGCCGCGCCAGTCGGTAAATGACAGGTAGAGGCTAAAGACCAAAGGAATGATGACGAAGATGATGAGGTGGATCAGGGATGGCAAAATGAACAGATAGCCAACCCGCTCGTTGCTCCGGCTCCAGAAGCGTTTCCACAAGCTTTGTTTGGCAGGAACGTAGTGATCGACGCCTGCCTGCGTGCGGTTTGCAGTTGCCATACACCAGTCTTTCGGATCGGGCCGCCCGCACCGGGCGGCCCGACGGTTTCAGGAACGGGAACTAGCTGCCAGACTGCCCGGCGCGTTCCAGCTCGCGATTGATTTCTTCAACGGCCAGATCGACTTCTTCCTGAATGTCACCACCGGCCAGGATGTTTTCCATCATCAGGTCCAGACGCTGCTCGACAATGGGCCAGATGGCAAAGCGCGCGCCGTAGGGCGGGCGACCGGCGGCGACGGCCTCAAGGAATGCCTGCTCCAGCTCGGGGAACTCCGTCTCCTCGGCAATCTGCTCGGCGGCAGCCTGGTTCGCGGGGATGGCGACGCCGCTGATGCCCTTGGTCAACTGGTAGTCCATGTCGGTCGCGGCTTCAACCAGACGGCAGGCGGCTTCCAGTTTGGCGGGATCTTCGGCTACCGCATTGTTGATGATCCAGCCCGACTCGTAAATCACGGTCGCCTCTTCCACATTGCTTGGGTTGCTGATGACAGCGACGCGCTCAGGCTCGTAGTTGGACTGGTTCCGCAGACCAACCAGTTCCCAGTGACCGCGCGGGAACATCGCCACATCGCCTTCGAGGAAGACGGGCAGGAAACCGGCCTGTTGCGTCATCTGTTCCAGCGAAACCGGCTCGGGCGAGACATGGTGTTCGAGCACCAGATCGCGCAGGAAGGTGATCGCTTCAATGGTTTCCGGCGAGTTGAGGTAGCCATCGACCGTGCTGCCATCGGGGGCAATCACGTCGCCGCCATTCTGCCACACCCAGTAAATCCACTCAAAGACGTAATGACGGTGGCGATAGCCGTACTGGACGATGTTTTCAGGATCGAAATCCGGATCGGTCGCGTTACGGCCTTCGGCGTCCAGCGTCAGCCGTTGGGAGATATCGAGGAAGTCTTCCCATGTCCAGTCCGGGGTCGGCACTTCAACACCCGCGTTTTCGAACGAAAGCGGGTTGTAGTAGATGACCATCGGCGTGAAGTCGTTCGGCAGGCCATAGATGGGGCCATCCTCGCCTTCGGGCATGTGGATATTCAGCACCGACGGGTAGAATCGGTCCAGGCTCAGCTCTGGCACGACATCCAGACACTGACGCATATCGAGGACGTTGCCCGTGTCGATCAGCCGCGCGAGTGTGGAACCATCCTGCTGCCAGACATCCGGTGCGGTGCCGGCGGCCAGGTCGGTCAACAACTGGGTATCAAATTCCGGCGGCGTTTCCAGCGCTTCGACGGTGACGTTCGGATTGTTTTCCTGGAATGTGGCCAGGAAATCCTGATACGCCTGATCCAGCGGCGTGCCGATTTCTTCGGGCGGCACGACAAAACCCACGACGCGGAGCGTAACCGGCTGGTCCTGGCCAAGAACAGTCATGGGGACGAGCGTAATGGCCAGCATTAGCAAAAGAATCTTCCAGTGCCTGAACATACTCTGTACTCCTTTTGCAAAAGCCGATGCAATAGCCCGAGGTTGTCCAGTGTCAAAGGCTGGACATGCTGGCATCTGGACTGAACCTTTGGGCGTGAAACACGCTTGAAGCATAACCAATTCTCGGCCAAAGACCAAAGATTTGGTCATTAGAGCAGGACGATGACGTTAAGTTGAATATAAAGATAAATGAGGTTCTGCTAGGGTTTTAAAGAGTATGGAAGGGTAAAGAATCTCTGAGAGATGTCATCTCCTGACATCATATAGTCTGTCATTTGCCCTTTTATGCTGCAGGCGGGGATAGCTGCAATTGCCCTGTCTGTTGGGCGAGAAAGGTTCTGAACATATGTTTTTCACAAATCGCGTTTTGGTTCTTTCAGAATGCCATGCTGTTGTAACCATACAATCAGGCTGTAAGTGACCAGCAGGCTGAGCACGGCCGGCGCGATGAGCAGCAGCGGCGCAATGGCAATGACCGAAGGGATGAGCACTGCCAGAACCAGTACCAGATAGAAGGTGAGATAGGGCAGGTCGCCAAGCGCCGTGAACACGCTGTTACGCAGTGCGCGCGGCAGGTCAGGCGCTTCCTGGATCATGGCGTAGGGCCAGAACCAGAACTGGGCGATCATGACCAGTGCGGCTACGACGCCGACCACGCCGAGCAGGATGTCATTGTCGAATACGGTGCGGGCGATCAGCAACAGTGCGCCGAAGACCAGCAAATTGGCGGCGGCCCACGCCCAGCTTCGCCAGAACCAGCGCCGGAGAGACGCGAGAAAACGGCGGACTTCAGGTTTCCGGCCCCGATACGACTGGTGGGCCGTATCGAACAGGGCGGCAGTGGCGGGCGGCAGCAGGATTATCGTAGTGGCCAGCAACACCCATAGGAGGTTGACGGCGGCAAACCGGAACAGCCAGTCATTGAGGTCAATGACGACCAGTTGAATGGGTTGCAGACGCCAGTAGCGAATGGGCGCAGGCGCGCGCAGCGGGTTTGACGGGCGCATAAGGGCAGACTATGATCGTCGCGGTTTGTGGAACACCAGTTCATGTTACCAGCCAGCACGCCAGAGACCAATGCTACAGTTTTACAGCTTCGACCTGAATGACCCGCTCATCCGGCTCGCGGATTGGAATCTCAGCTTCCAGATCATCACGTTGGAAAACGTATACGGGCTTGACCCGGACACACTTCGCGTCGATGAAGCCGCCGGTGGCTGGACGGTGTCATGTTCGCGCCTGAGCTGGGCGGGGCAGCAGCGGCGCGCGCCGGGCAGCTTTCATGCGGACATCGTGCGGGAAACCGGAAGCCGCCTGCGCCTGAAGATCAGCGCAACAGCATCGCAACGCATCCGCGCCGTTAAGGTGCTGGCGCGAAACCTGCCTGAATTTGATGCGCTCGATCCGGTCTTTCAGCCGCGCGAGATACCCGAAGGCGGGCTGCTCGACCGCTATCCCAACCAGAATCGTCTGCCGCTGGCCGTCATCCGTCTGCGAGATGGCGATACGCTTGGCTTCCGCAATGAGGACCCGCTGGTGCGCGCCAAGCGCTTCGCCGCCTATCAGGAGCGTATGGGCAGCCTCGCCGGAAGCTATACTTTCGAGTGCATTCACGAAGAGGATGCGCGCTATTTCGACACCAGCATCGACGTGCCAGCGTGGATACTGGAGCGCGGCGTCCAACCTGAGCGCTTTCAAGAGATGCAGCTTGCGTTTGCCGAGCAGGCGCATGGGCTGGTGCGTTGGGAAGACCGGGCCGACATGCCTGCCTGGGCGCGCGATATTGTCCTGTGCCTGACGCTGCACGGCATGCACTGGTCGGGATACATCTTCAACACCTACGCGCAGATGCTGGAAATCGTGCGGTTCGCCGCCGAGCGCATACCCGGTCGCCATATTTTGGCTTATCTGCCGGGTTGGGAGGGGCGCTATTACTGGCAGGCGGGCGACTATCGCCCTGAGCCGGAACTTGGGGGCGAGGACGGCTTTGCCCGCCTGTGTGACGAGGCGCGGTCGCTCGGGGTTCACGTGATGCCGATGTTTGCCGGAACGTGCGCCAACGCCTGGGCGTCGAATTTCCACCACTTCGGCCCATCGTCGTTGATGAAATCGGCGACGCGCAATGTCTTTCTGGGCAACCAGCCCGATTGGGATATCAGCCGGGCGCGCGATACCGGCTGGCAGGCATGGCTGAATGTCGGCGCGCCTGCGTGGCAGAATGAACTCGTCCGCCAGATCGGTGGCCTTGCCGATCGCTATGGCTTCGACGCAGTTTTTCTCGATTGCAGCGAAGTGTGGGTGAACGACCCGGACTTCAACCTGCTTGAAGGTTATCGCCAGCTTGTCGGGCGGTTGCGGGAAGGGCGCCAGCATTTGCTGGTGGCGGGTGAAGACTGGTGGGATGGTCTGCTCGGCGTCTTTCCGCTGTTCCAGAAATCGGCCTATGCCCGGCCCGTGCCGGAATGGGTGGGGCGTTACGCCCGTATCTTCGGCCACATTCAGGATTCCGAGCCGTCGCGAGGCAGCACCGGCGTCTTCGAGTCGGGCTTTGAGCCCTACCAGCCATTGCCAGACCGGGAGCCATATCTTCCGACGATTGCCTTCACCGACGGCACGCTTCAGGGCGCGAAGGCCGAAATCGAAGCGGTGCTGGAGCAGGCGCGGCGGCGGATCAAACGCATGGAGCAGGGGCAATGAGCGATGGCTGGACATATGTCGAAGAGCGCTTCGATGTGACTTGCGCCAAAGGGCAGGAAGGACTGCTGACGCTTGGCAGCGGCTATCTGCATGTGCGTGGATCGTTTGAGGAACACCTCTATGATGCGCCACAGGCGGTGACCTACCTCCGCAAGCCCGCCAACGTAACCGCTGAGGCGTTCCCCGAAATGAAGGTCAAGTGGGGCACGTTCGTGCCGGGCATTTACGGTTTGCATCCCTTGCTGGGCAAGGAAATGACCAATCTGCCCTGGTTCCTGAGCCTGACGCCGTTTGTCGCCGGCGAAAAACTGGATGTGGAGCGCAGCGCGATTGCGACCTATCGCCGCACGCTCGATCTGAAAACGGCGACGCTGCGGCGGGAACTGCGCTGGCATACGCTTGCCGGCGCGGTGATCGATGTTGTTTTCGAGCGATTCGTCAGTGCGGCGCGCCCGCATCTTTGCGTCCAACGCCTGACGATGACGAGTGACCGCGATGTGGACGTGTCGCTGGAGGCCGGAATCGACGCCGATGTTCGCACCAGCGGCTATGACCACTATACGGCTGTCGAATTTAGTCGCCCGGCCCCCGACGAAATCGCCTGTTCGATCCGGCTTGACAGCGGCGACGAAGTACACATGCGTTCGTGGGTTGCCGCTGCTGGCGTGAACTGGCAGGAGACGGAGACCGACCGGCAGGCCAACCTGACGGCGACGCTGCGGCTGCGCGCCGGCCAGCCGGAGGTGGTCGAGAAACGCACCGCCGTAACCACCAGTTTCGACCCGGTACGGCAGGACTTGGGAACCCTGTTGAGCTGCGACCATCGCTATGAGGCCCTTCACGCCGAACACGCTGACATCTGGGCGACGCGCTGGCGGCAGTCGGACGTTGTGATCGAAGGCGACCCGGAAGCGCAGTTGCGCCTGCGCCTCGGTCTCTATCATCTGCTGCGGGCGCATCCCAACGATTCGCGGCTGGCAATCGACCCGAAGGCGTATGCCGGGGATGCCTATCGCGGGCTGTTCTTCTGGGATACCGAGATTTATATGCTGCCGTTCTTTCTCTACACCCAGCCGGAACGAGCGCGCAGCCTGCTCGACTTTCGCATCAACACGCTCGATGGCGCGCGGGCCAACGCCGCGAGTTATGGCTATGCGGGGGCGCGCTATCCCTGGGAAGGCGACGTTGACGGCGTGGATCAGTGCCCCAACTGGCAGTACCGCGATCACGAGGTTCATGTCACGGCGGACGTTGTCTACGCGCTGGCGCACTATGCCCGCGCTACCGGGGATATGGCTTACCTGACGGGCAACGCGGCCCCGGTCCTGCGCGAGACAGCCCGTTACTGGCTGGAGCGAGTCGACTGGCGTCCCGGAGACGGCTATCCCAGCCTGCTCGGCGTCATGGGCCCGGACGAGTACACGCCGATTTCGAGCAACAACGCCTACACCAACCGGCTTGTCGCCTTTGCTCTCGAAGCCGCTGCTGAAGTCGAGCCAGACGAAGCTTTGAAGCGCCAGTACCGGGAAATTGCCGCCGGGCTGCCGATTCTGCGCCGGGGCGAACTGGTGATGCAGTGCGAGGAATTTGAACGCTACGCCGAACTCGACTTCGACGCTCTCTGGCCCGACCGCTCGCGCCCGCTGGCGGCGCAGGTGTCGCAGGAACGGCTATATCGCAGCCGGGTATTGAAACAGGCCGATGTGCTGCTGTTGATGATGCTGTTTGAGGACGAATTCAGCGATGCCGAAGTGCGTGCTGCCTGGGATTATTATCTGCCCTATACCTCGCACGACTCGTCGCTTTCGCCCGGTGTTCACGCCATAGTCGCCGCGCGCCTGGGCCTCATGGAACAGGCCGAGGCGTTCTGGCAGCAGAGTCTGGACATCGACGTGGGAAACGGGGCGGCGGAAGGTATTCACATCGCCGCGCATGGCATCAACTGGCAGATCGCGGTCATGGGCTTCGGCGGCCTGCGTTCGGCCATGAACGCCGATCTACTGACGCTTAACCCGCGCCTGCCCGCAAATTGGACGCGGCTGGCGTTTCCCGTGATCTGGAAAGGCCAGCGCGCGTGGGTTGACATCCGGCATGAGAGTGTCGCCGTGCGTAATGACAGCGCGGAGCCGCTGGCAGTCGTGGTGCGCGGGCAAAAAGAAATGATCGCGCCCGGCGACAGCCAGACGTTTGCGGTGAACGTTTAGAGCCGTGCGCTGTTGGCGGACGCAGTTGTGGCGATGGAAACCACGGAACCGCGAACGATCAGTTGCGGCGGCAGCGTGATGTGCTGAAAGTAGGTCGTTTCCCCCTGAAGGCGGCGGATGAGCAGGCGCGCCGCTTCCTGCCCGACCTGCCGGAACGGCTGCGCCATGGTCGTGAGCGGTGGCTCAAGTTGCCCGGCAATATCCAGATTGTCGAAGCCGACGATCGACAGGTCATCCGGCACGCGCAGGCCCACCGCCTGCGCCGCCCGGTAGAGCGCGATTGCAATCTGGTCGTTGGCTGCAAATACCGCGCTTGGCCGCGAATCAGCGGAAAGATAGGCTTTGAGCGGCGTCAGGTCGATGGTTGGGTAGCCTTCAACGGTACAGATGAGCCCCGGATCGGGCGCGAGACCGCGTTCCCGCAGCGCCTGCGTGTAGGCCAGTTGCCGGTGTTCCATACTCGACGCCGGAGAGCGCCATGTGACAAAGCCGATACGCTGGTGTCCCTGATCGACCAGATAGTGAACGACTCGCAGCCCGCCGTTGAAATGATCGGTTCCAACGTAGTCGCTTACCACGCGCTTGAAATAACGGTCGATCAGCACGATAGGAAACCTTGACCGAATCAGGCTTGCCAGCGCCGGCGAACTTTCAGAGTCGACCGGATACAGCGCGATGCCGTCGATCTTTTCGGCGACGAGTTGGGAGACCAGCGCGTCCTGCTGCCGGGTGTCGTTGCTGGCATGGTGGAAAGCGACCGTGCAGCGCTCCTGTTCAGCCGCTTCCTGAAATCCTATCAAAATGGTCGAAACTGAGGAATCGCGCACGTAGGGGACGATGAACGCCAGCCGGTGCGTGCGCGTTCTGCGGCTGGCCCTGCGACGTTCTGCCTTCTCGACAAATGTGCCGCGGCCCTGTTCACGGCGCAGGTAGCCTTCTTCTTCCAGCCGTTGCAGCGCCTGTCGCAGTGTGCCGCGCGCCACGTCAAATTCGGCGCAGAGCGCTTTTTCAGGCGGCAGCGGCGTCCCTTCGGGCCATGTGCCCTGTTCAATGCGCGCTCGCAGGATGGCAGTAAGCTGAATGTGAAGCGGAGGAGCGTTACGACTGCGATCTAAAACATATGACATCATCTACAGCTTATGAACATTCGCAAAATAGGTCTAGACATTTTACACTGGTTCTCCGGACTCATACATCCATAGTAGCGGTCACGCATTCACCGGCTAATCACGAGGGACTTGAATGAGAACAGGCGTCCAACCCACAGATGGCATGCGAATTAGCGAAGACACGCGCTTCGCTCCCGGTGTCTATTACCTTCCAAACGGCCTGACGATTGGCGCGGACAACATCACGATCGAGGGCGATAACACGCTGATCGTCAGTAACGCGCAGACCAACGTCGCCATTCGGGCGGAAGGCCGGCAGGGGATCACGATCCGCAACCTCGCCATTTCCGGCTATTATCACGGGCTGCGTTTTGACGATTGCCGTGACGTGACGGTAGAAAACGTGAAAGTGCGCGACACGTGGGAGATCGAGGGTATTGATACCTTCCTTTATCTGTGGCTACCCATCGACAAGGTCTACGGTGGCGCGTTGCTGATGAACGGCGTGCAGGGCGGCGTGGTGCGCGACTGCGATTTCCAGCACCAGCTTAATGGCGTCCTGCTCTATGGCTGTTCCAACATCACGGTCGAACGGGTCAATGCCTCGTTCAACAGCGGCTGGGGCGCTTATTTGTCGGCGACCAACGACTGCGTCATCCGCGACAATCACTTCGACTTCTGCAACCGGCTTTACCGGCGACCGGAGGATGGTTCCATCCGGGCGGAAGCGGATACGGCCGGTATCGTGCTCGTCAAAGGGTCGTCGCGCAATCAGGTGCTGCGGAATAGTTGCATCTGCGGCGGCGATGGCATTTTTGTCGCCGGCTACGAGCATCCCGGCGTTCACGAATCGTGCAGCGACAATCTTTTCGAGGAAAACGACTGCCGCCTGAGCCCGAATAACGCCATCGAATCGACGTTTTCCAAAGGGAATATTTTCCGGCGCAACAACTGCAGCCGTTCCAACTATGGCTTCTGGATGGGATATTCGTGGGAGAATGTGCTCGAAGACAATGACGTTGAATTCAACCGCTGGGTGGGCATTGCCGCCGAACATGCCCATGGCTTCGTGATACGTAACAACCGCATTCGCCTGAATGGCGAAGGGGTGCGGTTATGGACGCGGGGCGGCTCGGTTGTCGAGTATTTCCCCGGCTATGAAGTCACCTTCGATATCACGCTGGAAGACAACCAGATTGAGCAGAATCGCATCGGCCTTAACGCCTATACCGGTGAGATGATCAAGGATCATCTGGTACACGATCTGAAGCTGCGCGGCAACACCATTCGCGATAACCGCGTCGGCATCCAGTTGGAGCGCGTCGAAGCGGTTACGCTGGAAGACAACACGCTGGAGGACAATGTCGTCGCGGCGGTTCGGCTGGTCAACGACGCGCAGGCCCAGATCGACAATAACCGGTTCGCTCGTAATCTGGCGGACCAACAGGCAGCCGGCTCGCGGCTGACTTAGCCATTGCCCGGCCCATTTCGCGGCTAGCGCTCTGAAATTTCGTAGATTCCAGACGGGGAGAGGATCGCATGATCGGTGTGAGCACGCTGGCGGGCCTTGCTTGGTTTCATCCTGACGACAGGCGCGGTCGCTTTTCTGGATTCGATCCTTCCGTCGGCAACCGCGCCTGGCTTGCACAGCCGGTCATGCTTGCTAACGAGCACAGGCATGCCGGCAATCCGGTAGTCTGCTCTTCAACCGTCCGTTGGTATCAGGCAGAACTGTGTAAACCGTTGCGGGTGGTGCTGTCTGTAGTCGAAAGGCCGCCACGGTGACAATTCCGGCGGAGAACGACTTTCAATCCGTTATATCGCTTTCGGGCGACTGGCAGGTTACGGTTGGCGACAGGTCCGGTATCGCTCAGGTGCCGGGCGTTTGGGAGCTTCAGGGCTTTCCCGCTGATGTCGAGCGTGCCGTTTACCGGCGGGCATTTCACGTGCCGGAGGACTGGGACGGCGCGCGAATCGCCTTGCGCTTTGGTGCAGTCAGCTATTATGTCGAGGTGCTGGTCAACGGGCAGCCTGCCGGCGCGCATGAAGGCCTGTGGACGCCGTTCGAGATCGACATCACCGGCGCGGCCCGGCCCGGCGAAGACAACGCGCTCGAACTGCGGATTATCAAGCCGCTTGGAGATGGCTCGACCTATCCCTATCGCGACGTTCTCGTCGGTTTCCTGCCCTATGTTGCGATGACATTCGGCGGTCCCTGGCAGCCGGTTGAACTGGTCGCGCATCGCGGGCCGGCGCTGCGCGTGCGCCGCCTTCATGCCGACTGGCGCACCGGCACGGTCGCGCTGGCTGTCGAAGTTGTGGATGTCATGGATCGTGGCTTTGACGAGCTGCGCCTGAGCGCTGAAATTGCCGGCGCTGAGGGCGTGGCGGTCGCGCGGGCGACGGTTGGGGCGGCGCAGGTAGTCGACCTGTTGCTTCAACTGGAAAACGCAGCGTTGTGGTCGCCCCAATCCCCAACGCTCTACCGGCTAACGCTATCGCTGGAAGGTCCCGAAGGGCAAGTGGCGGAAACCACGCGTCGCTTCGGCTTTCGCGGCCTGCATGCCGAAGGCGACCTGTTGTGCCTGAACGGTCGTCCGGTGAGCGTGCGCGGTGTGTTGAGCTGGGGTTGGGACCCGGCGACGCTGGCCCCGACGCCAACCGACGACCAGATCCGCGACGAATTCCGGCGCGTGCGCGAACTGGGATTCAATCTGGTCAAGCTCTGTCTGTTCGTGCCGCCGGCCCGCGTTTTCGAAATTGCCGACGAAGAAGGCATGCTGCTCTGGCTGGAGCTGCCCATGTGGTGGCAGCGCATGAACGACCATCTGCGCGAGCAGGCGCGGCGCGAATACGCCGACATACTGGCGTTGGTCCATGCACATCCGTCGGTCGTCATCTACAGTCTGGGCTGCGAGCTGGGCTCGGACCGGTCCTTTAAACAAATTGACCCGGCCCGACAAGCACACTTTTTTG
>QGUR01000317.1 GCA_003242205.1 Chloroflexota bacterium
ATCGCGCGCGCGCCAGACAGGCGAAGGCGCGGGACTTGGGCTGTCGATTGCCAAATGGATTGTCGACGCGCACGGTGGAACGATCACTGTCAACAGCGAACTGGGCAAAGGCACGACCTTCACAATACGCCTGCCGACGTTGGCCGAACAGCCTCCAGCGGCAAACCAGTCAACTTCCCGGTTGCGCCTGAGCCTGATCCGGCGTAATTCCGGCAATTCGCAGGCTTCCCTCGAAAAACCGGCCCCGTAGCGCTTAGCGGCAGTCCAGATGGGCGATGCTGTTGACGAGGATTTCACGGAGGTGGTCGTCGCAGAGGCTATAGTAGACGTGACGACCCCGTTTGGACCAGCGCACGAGACCAAGCTCGCGCAGATATTTAAGCTGGTGAGAAACAGCGGGCTGATCCATGCCGAGGGCCAGCGTCAGATCGGTAACGCACCACTCGTTTTCACTGAGCGCCTTCACGATTCGCACACGAGTGGGATCGGCCAGCACCTGAAAGAACCGGGCAATTTCGCGTGCGTCTTCAGAGGAGAGAACCGGCGCATTCACTTCCGTCGTAGCGCCACACCGAACCGTCGTCCGTGACATTGACTCCCCTGCTTCCTTCAGCTTATGGTACAGGCTATCAAAGATTGAGCGACAAAGTCAATAGAACTGCGCGATCCAATAAGCACACGCCGGAAAATAAAGCAACGAGGCGGAGAGCCTCTTTCATCCGTCTCCGCCTCGTGAGAAGCTGGGGAGGCAGGATTCGAACCTGCGCATGGCGGATCCAAAGTCCGCTGCCTTACCACTTGGCTACTCCCCAAACTGTCACTGTATTATACCAGAGGGTCCCTGTGCGACAAGGGAGCGCCGCGCCCGACGCCCGTCCGCTGTCACGCAGATCGGCGCAAGCATGAGCCGCGTTTCGCTCGAAAACTTCGCCTTCAACCGCCCGGAGTCTCAATCCCCAGAAACGACTCCAACCCCGGCAAGATGAGTTGGTTCAGCATCTGCCCGAACACTTCCGGCGAGTAGGCCATATCGTTTTCGAGCCACCACACCAGCGCACCGATGAAGGCGCTGGCATAGAAATTCGCCGCTAGCTCGGTCCGGAGCGGGTCACGTTGTATGCGCTGGGCCATCGACCTGAAGTGTTCACGGGCCGAGGCGAAAAGATAATCGTACAGCGGGTTGCGCGCGCGTTGGTCCTGCGTTCCAAGCATGGCCCGGAAAAGGCGATGATGCTGCTGCACAAACCGCAGCACGTTGAACGGCATGTTGGCGCTGTTATCTTCAAATCTTCCCTGCCCTGCGGACAACTGCCTGATACCTTCCTCAAACCGCTCGTTGAGCAGGGTTAACATGCTCCGTAGAAGCTGATCCTTGTTTTCGAAATGCGTGTAAAAAGTCGACCGCCCAACGTTCGCTCGATCCAGAATTTCCTGTATCGTGATGTCATCATAAGCTTTTTCGGCAATCAACTCCGCCAGCGCGTTTTGCAACAACTGAATCGTTTTCTGGATACGGCGATCCAACGGTCTGCCACTCATCCGGCCTCCTTTTCTGAACAGCGCTGTCTTTCCTGTTCGGTTCTGAACAAGCCGGCTGCTTTTGGTTGTTGACCGGCGCTACTGGCCTCGATTATAACGATACCGGACATAAGTTCAATAATGAACACATGTCCGCAGACGATAGAGTGAGGAGAGTATCACCATGACGAGCGAGCAGAATAAGGCGATCGTGCGCCGCTTCTGGCAGGCATATGAGACCAACGATCAGGCGGCATTGAACGAGGTGTTGTCACCTGCGCTGGTAGCGCGCACGCCCGGCGCGCCAGAACCGCAGAACCGCGAAATGCATTTGCAGGGTATCCGCATGTTCACCGCTGCTTTCAGCGACCGGCAGTTCACCGTAGATGAGATGATTGCGGAAGGCGATGTGGTTGCAACGCGGACTACCCTTCGCGGCACGCATACCGGCGAATGGCAGGGACACGCGCCAACCGGCAAACGGATTTCCGCTCCGGGGCTCACACTTGAGCGCATTCAGGATGGCAAGATCGTCGAGCGCTGGTTCAGCTTCGACGTGCCGGCCGTCATGCAGCAACTCGGCCTCTCGCCGCAGCCGGAACGCGCCCCGTAAAGCCTTCTCCGCCGGGGCGCTGATGTACAGCGCCCCGGTCTCCCCTTTACAACTTGAAGAATGCAGTTAGTAGCCGCCGCGAGGGTCGGGAAAGGCGTTGCCAAAGCTACCCGGAATGCGCGTCGGCGTTGGCCGTGGCGGCACATTGGTATCAATGGGCAGCGCCTCGTAATAAGCCTGCGTTTCCAGCGTGATCAGAGCTACCCAGCCGACCGCGCCGCCGCTTTCGACCTTCACCCACTGGCTGTACGGGCTGCGCGCGAGAAGGTTGACCAGCGTGCCATCGCTGAGCGAGGCGGTCACCGGGAAGGCTGCGTCCGGCCCTGAGCGAAGATTTACGCCGGCAGGCGCGACAATGCGGCCCTGATTGCCGGCCGCGCCAAAGCGCTGCGGAGGCAACGGCGTCGCCTCATAGACCGCCGAAATCGGGCCAACATCCCCAACCAGCAACTCGGCGAGAATCCAGCCGCTGATACCCGAATCGAGGCGCACATGATACCAGTCCGCCTCGGGATTGGTCCCCAGCACGCTCATCACTTCGCCCGCCGGCACTTCCATGATAATCCCGGCGCTGGTCGATGGAGAGCTTCGCAAATTGACAACACCTTCCGAACGCACCGAACCCGGCTGGGGCAGCACGACAGGCCGGGGAAACAGCGCCACCGGCAGGTTTTGCAGCGCCGCCGGATCGAACGGGACGGCCTGTGTTGCCACGTCAGCCGGGCGGCTGAAATCGCCGGGATGGTAAGGCACGCTCAGTTCATGGCCGGTAGGCAGCAGTTGCTGGTCGCCAGACACCGTGACGATGGATTGCCCCGAAAGCGCGATAAACCGGGTCGCATCCCCGGTCGTTCGCACCAGCACCGTACCGTTTAAACTCAACGAAGCGCCGTTGATGACCAGCCGGGCGACCGAACCCGGCGTATTTTGCAGGATCAGTGTATTGTGCGGCGCGGCGGGACACTGCGGCGCATCTGCTCCGGTTTCCACGATCGACGAGGTCCAGACCGGAAAACCTTCGGGCGTCACATCGCGCATGGAAACATCGCCCAGCAACAAAGCCGTGGCCGCTGTCGGTTCCGGCATGCGAATCCAGGCGATCCCAATCGAGCCGGTTTCGGGTGCAAGCGGCGGCGTGTGTAAGGCCGATACCTCATGCGCTTCGATCAGCGCGCCCGGCAACGCTAGCTGGTTACTCACCGGCCCCTGTGGTTCAGCCTGAGGAGCCGCCCCACCATTGCAGATCGTTCCGGCGGGGCCGGTCACGCAGGCGTTGCTGGCCGACGCCCACAGGGACTCGAGCGCCGCAGCACAGGTGGCTGCATCGGGTTCCTGAGCGCTGGCCAACGCAGCCGATCCAAGGACGATCAATGCAAGCGCAGGCAGAAGGTATCGTCGCATAAACCTCTGATATCGATGAGCAGAATGATTGTCAGATCATGGAGCGCGCATTGTACCAGCAAACGCGCTCCCACGTGGAGTTAACGCTACCCAGAGCCGGGATGACAGGCTAGGCTTCGATCAGCTTGAGCGCTTCCTCATAGCTGTCCGTAGGGCTGATTTTGATCCGCTGGTCGATCAGGATGCCGTTCTCGTCGATCACCCAATGCGAACGCAACGTTCCGACCGACTTCTTGCCAAAGCTGACCTTTTCACCCCAGGCGCCGTACTGTTCCAGCACCTTGTGATCGGGATCGGACAGGAAGTCGTAGGTGAAGTTCTGCTTTTCGCGCCATTTGGCCAGATCTTCCGGGCTGTCATCGCTGATGCCGAGCACGACGGCGTTCTTTGTCTCGAACCGCGGCAGATTGTCGCGAAAGCCACAGGCCTGCGTCGTGCAACCGGGCGTATCGGCGCGTGGAAAGGCAAACAGGATGACCTTCTTGCCGCGGAAGTCGCTGAGGCGCACGGGCTTACGATCCTGGTTCAACAGTTCAAAATCGGGAGCGGGCTGTCCAATCTCAAGCATCGGTTCCTCCTCGAAACCTATGGGCAACATAGATGCAGCAACTACAAACTATACCCAACTACGGAAGCGGGCATAAGCCCGTTCGATGAAAGGCCATTTAGAACCCGCACCTGTGGTATGCTTCTGCCCATGATCGACCGACTGCGCCTGTCTCGACTGCTGCCATTCGCCATTGCTGCACTTGCCCTGTTGGCGCTTTACCTGCCCGTCCTGCAAACCATTCCCAACGGGTCCGACCATTACTACATGGTCGATGTTGGAGAAACGCAGATTGTGCTCAACGTCTGGGGAACGCTGCATGCCACGGGCTACCCGCTGTACGTGATGACCGGCAACGCGCTGGTCGCGCTGCTCCGCGCTCTGGGCGTTGCCCCTGCCACAGCGCCGGGCGTGGTATCGCTGATCTGGTCGCTAGTAGCGCTGGGGCTGATGTTCGCGCTGGCCCTGCGCCTCGGCGGTCGCGCCTGGATCGCCGCCGTGATCGTTGCGTTCGGGCTGACGCGCACCGTCTGGATTCACGCCGTCATCGCGGAAGTCTACAGCTTTGGGCTGGCGCTGCTGGCGCTGCTCTATCTGATCGCGCTCGGCCCACCACTCCGCGGGCGTGTCTACTGGCTGGCGCTCACCGGCGGCATTGCCGTAGCGCAGCACCGCGCTTTCGCCGTCATCGCACCGGCGCTGGTGCTGGCCGCCTGGCAAGAACTCGTCCTTCCGCTACGCCGTCTGCCCGTCAGGCTCGTCGCCTGTCTGCTTCTCGGTCTGTCCGGCTTCCTACCCTATCTCTATCTGCCTCTGCGGGCACATGCCGGCGCAGCATGGGTATACGGCGAACCGGGAACGTGGAGCGGCTTCTGGGATCAGTTCTGGGGCCGTGAAGCATCGCGCTTCATCGGCTCTATCGACTCGGTAGAAGCGCTGCTGGCCAAC
>QGUR01000318.1 GCA_003242205.1 Chloroflexota bacterium
TCAAGGTGTGGGGTGCTCCCGGCCTGTACCGGCTGCCCATCGACCAGTATGGTGAAGTTGCCGAAAGCCGGCCCCTGAACGTAGGCCACTTCGACGCGCATTCCCACAAACGGCAGCACGATCACATCGTCCACAGCCGTGTTGATGGCATAAGCGCCGCCGCTGGCGCCTTCCGGCAGGTTCATCACGACCCAGCCTGCGGTGCGAACGACTCGATCGCCTTCCGCTTCCACCACCTCGGTTGCCGGGTCCGGCTCGAACGGCGTGACCGGAGGCAACTCATCGACTGGCGCTTCTCCTGTCATCTCCGGCGTGGCTTCGGGCGGCGTTTCGGTTGTTTCGGGCGTTGGGCTGCCGGCGGTTTCCGCGCTGGTCTCAATGACAAGCTCCGGCGGGTTCTCGCTCGCTTCTCTGGAATTGATCAACAGGCTGTTGGACGTATCGGACGTCAGGGCGAAGCTGTACGCGCCGTCGCCGGTGATCGCTGCTGTCACGTCGAACTCGATCCACGTATTGTTCGCCACAGGGGCGGGGAATGTCGCCAGCGGTATGTCGCCGATGGCGGGCGCGTTATTCCAGTTGAGTCCGGTCTCCAGCCACGGCGTATCTGTGTCGAGGTAATGGTTGGAAACGGCAAACACCGAGCCGCCGCTGGCGCTGCCGTCGCTGGCGAACAGCCGCAGCGTCGCGCGCTGAACCGGCGCGTTTATTCCCACAACGTCGAACTTCAGATAGCTGTTGTAGATCGGGCTCGACACGCCGCGCACGCGCAGCGAGGTCGCCGTACCGTAGACCCGGTCTGGCGCAGCGGCGTTCACATGGGCATCCTGCGCCGGAGCAAAGACGAGCGTTTGCCCGGATGGGGGCGCGTTGTTGCGAACCCGCACGGTGAAGGCCGAACCTTCCGCGCCGAGAATGGCCACTTCGATATTGTTCACGGGATCGAGGAAAACCTCGCCCGGAATCCACCATGCCCCGTCGTCGTTGCCGTCGTTATTGCCATCGCCGTCGACTACCCAGGCGGGCGCCCCCGGCAGCCCTGACGGATCGCGCCGTTCCGTGTCAACGTGGTGGATGACGACGCCTTCGCCCGGAATATTCTGGTCGTAACCCGAAAACAGCCGCGTTTCGAGCGTGTAGAACCGGGTTTCGGAATCGCTGATCGGAATCTGCGCCATTAGATAGCCCGGCCCCTGCGGCTGGTTCAGGCGTTCCAGCGAAAAGATCTGTTCCGTGCCGGGGGGGACGAGCAATTTGCGCTCTTCCGGTATCCACCCCAAATAGTGATCGAGGTTGAAACTGATCGTACCGCTGCCAACGCAGCCAAAATCGGGATGATAAACCCGGCAACCGCTCAGGCTGACGATGTCCCATTGCGATGTGTAGGTTGCGCCGGTCGGCCCGGCGGAATGCGGCAGCCCGAAGCCGTGCGCCATTTCATGTGCCACGCCGTAGTGGCTGGCCCAGACCGAAGGAATCCACGTGACGGCGTAAGTTTTTTCCTGGCCGTCGCGGCTCACGCCCCATCCATCCACGCCCCAGGCGCGCGCATCGAGCGTCGAACTGAAGAAGAGATTGATGCCATAAAAATCGGGGAAATAGACGTCGGCGTCGGCTGCCGCCGTGCAGTCGTTCAGCGTGCGGTTCCAGTCGATGATGCCGTTCGGCTGGGCGTAATAGGCTTTCGCTTGCGGCAGATCGTACCAGCCGGCTGTGATCGAGCCGCTGAGGTCGATCTGGTTGTAGGAAATCTCGCGCCAGTAATGATCCATGCCCGGATAGTCGCTGCCCATGAGCGCGGTGTACCAGTCGGGCGGGTGTGGCACATCAGGATCATCGGCAAAACGGCACAGCAGCGTCACCCACGGAAACGAGCCGGTCACATTTTGCGCTTCGGGCAGGGCGAACACGCCGGCCTCCGCCGCCATGACGGACGTGACCTCGATGACCTCGACGCCAGATCCGGGGGCCGTTGTCTCAGACAGCCGTCCGGTGACGGTGACGTAGGTTCCCGCCAGCGCGAGCGCGGTTTCGTGGTCGATCACCAGCCGGGCAACCAGTCCGTAGCCGTCTGTCAGCATGTACTCGATCACAGGCGGCTGGCCCGCGCCGGGGGGCGCATCGCCGACCAGAATCGACAGCCAGCCCCGGCGTTCGATTTCACCTGCCTGCGCGCCGGCCAGCCCATTCGGGCCTGACATGACGCTGCCGGGTAGTAGCGCGCACGCCAGCAGCGCGAGCAGCCATATCCGGGAGAGGCGAAACAGGCGGGCATTCGTCACAGCGGCTGCGAGCATGGGTATCGACTCCTTGGCATGTCACCCGAACGCGCTTGTCGAAGGCGCGGGCGCGTGATGTGCGTCTGGCAGAGCTGTTCAACGAGACCTGTCGTGCAGCGGAGCGTACGGGGGCAAAGCGCGTTGGAAGGCGACGTGCGTCGCTACCGCATCTTCTTTAGCTTACCATAAATTATCGGCGAATTTGGTTTTTGCCTGCGGGACGAACTGACGGGTTCATTTTTTCAGCCCGCGTTATACTGTTAGCAACAGACACGCGAGGTAAGCGAGGAAGCACATGATTGAAAAAGCTCCCTTTGGGCACACCGGGCACATGAGCACGCGCACGCTGTTTGGCGCGGCGGCGCTGGCCGGCGTATCGCAGGCCGAGGCCGACAGCGTGCTCGACGTGTTGCTGGAATATGGCGTGAACCATATCGACACGGCGGCGAGTTATGGCGATTCCGAACTTCGCATCGGCCCGTGGATGGAACGCTATCGCGATCGCTTCTTTCTGGCGACCAAAACCGGAGAGCGCACCTATGAAAAGGCGCGCGCGCAGATTCGCGAATCGTTAAAACGGCTGCGCGTCGATCAGATCGACCTGATTCAACTGCACTATCTGGTTAAACCGGAGGAGTGGGAAGTCGCGATGGGGCCGGGCGGCGCGCTGGAAGCGGCGATTGAAGCGCGCGAGGAAGGGCTTGTGCGCTATATCGGCGTTACAGGACATGACATCACCGTCGCGGCCATGCACCTGAAAAGCCTTGAACGCTTTGATTTTGACTCGATTTTGCTGCCCTATAACTACATTTTGATGCAGAACCCGCGTTACGCGGCTGAATTCGAGCAGGTGGTTGCGCTGGCCGAGTCGCGCAATGTCGCGGTGCAGACCATCAAATCGATCACGCGGCGTCCGTGGCCGACAGAGGGCGACCACGCCCATACGACCTGGTACGAGCCGCTTACGGAGCAGTCCGAAATCGACCTCGCGGTTCACTGGGTTCTGGGCCGGCCCGGCGTTTTCCTGAATACGGTGGGCGATATTCACCTGCTGCCCAAAGTGCTCGACGCGGCGGCGCGGTTCAAGGAGCGACCATCGGACGAGGTGATGCAGGCACAGGTCGAACGCCTCTCCATCGCGCCGTTGTTTGTCTGATTACGCCGGTCGGGGAGTGCGGGAACGCATTGCCCGGCAACGGCGCTTCCTGAAATCGGGCTGTAAAGTAAAAGCGCTCCCGTCATGCCGGCGGGAGCGCTTTTTACGCGAAGCTATGAAGCGGCTGGCGCTTAGAACGGCAGCGTGTAGGTCGGGTCCTGCGGGACGTCCATGTAGCGAATTTCGAAATGCAGGTGCGGGCCGGACGAGTTGCCGCTGCTGCCGACCGCGCCGATTGGCTGGCCTGCAGACACATACTGCGCGCAGCTCACGTTGATCTGGCTCAGGTGACCGTAAAGCGTCGTGAACGGGCCGTGCGCCAGCACGATCGTATAGCCATAGCCGTAGCTGTTCCAGCCGGCGAAGATGACGCTGCCGCCATTGGCCGCGTAGACCGGCGTGCCAACCGGCGCGGACAGATCGACGCCGCTGTGAACGCTGGAGAAGCCGCGAATCCACTGGTAACCGGAGAGCGGACGCGTCCAGCCTGTGCCGCCGGGATTGGTCACGAGGCCGCAGCTTCCCGGCTCGCCGACGGCGAACGAAATCGCGCCCTGAGCGTTGCCCGAACCGGGTTCGACGCGCTGGACCACCGGGTTCCACGAAGGCTGTACGTCCTGACCGCCGGGCACGACCACCCACATGCCTTCCGGCAGCGGGTCGTCGGGATTGACGCCGAACAGGTCGTTGAATTCGGAGTCGATGATGGCGTAGGGATCGACCCGGTACTTGGCTGCAATCTCCGCGACCGTATCCCCGTTTAACACCTGATGGTAGACGCCGTCTACCGGCAGAATGTTGATCACTTTGCCGGGGCGCAGGCCCTCGGTGATGGTGTGGTCATTGCCCCAGACAATCGTTTCCGGCTGAAGGCCGTAGCGCTCGGCGATGGCGAAAATCGTATCGCCCGATTCGATGGTGTACTGCTCGACGCCGCTGCGCGTGCGCTCAGGGATGATCGTGAACGGGTTGTGGATGTTGCGAATGGTCTCGAAGTCAATTGACTCCGCAAGCCCCTTTTCCTCGACCGGCGCATTCAGCAGGTCGGCGAAGTGCGCCGGATCCAGCGTCGGCAGGGCGTCGACGGAAACGGCCGGTTCGCCAACCGGGTTCTCGACGCTGGTTTCGGTTTGCGGCGTTGCGGTGGGGATAACGTCTTCTTCAGCAGTAGTGGTGGCGTTGAGAACGACCGGCGGTTCCGGATCGTTCGGTTCTGGCGAGAGCATGATGACTATGGCGCCGATGGTGAGCAGCGTCGCTCCAATCAGGCTGAACAGGCCAACGACGCGCTGCCAGGATCGCGTACCGGATTGTGCAGGTGGCAGGTCGCGAACGGACTGAACAGGGCCGGTATCCGCGAGATGATCTGGAACCGGCTCGTCAGGATATAGGGATTTGGACATGAACTGCCTCTTACACTTTCCCGTATTTTTTACGGTTTCTTACGCCGGTCTCAAGCCGGCGCGGCGAATCCTAACGCCAGTAGTGGCGTGTGGCAACCCCCAGCCGGCGGCCCAACGGGTACCGTTCCCTTTTAAACATTTCGCGGCCCCCGGAACCGGACTAAATTCGTTTTTCCGTTTTTTTTTT
>QGUR01000319.1 GCA_003242205.1 Chloroflexota bacterium
TTTAGAGAAACGGTGAAAAAGTGGAATCGGTAGGGTTTTCTGTCGGTTAACCCCGCTCCAATCCGTCGTATGATCGCCACGATTGCCAACGATGGCGTGATGCTCAAGCCACAGTTGGTGAAACAGGTCGGTCTGATCGGCGAGAACCCAAGCTACGTCGCTACGCCGGAAGTCGTGCGCCGGGTTGACGTTCGCCCCGAAGTGCTCGACATCGTGCGGCAGGGCATGTGTGACGTCACGACCTCCAGTTTGGGCACGGCGGAATTTGTCTTCCGCGACTCGGACCTGCAATCCATCGGCGTCTGCGCCAAAACCGGCACGGCTCAGACGGGCACGACGGCGACTTCCCACGCCTGGTTCGCCGCTTATGCGCCGCGAGAGAACCCGGAAATCGCGGTGGTCGTGATGGTGGAAAACGGGGGTGAAGGCTCCGGCACGGCTGCGCCGATCACGCGCGATGTGCTCGAAGCCTACTTCTTCGGCACCGGTCCCGCCGAGGCGACCAGCGAACCGGCGCAGTAAGCCATACGCGCCGCCGGGCAGCCACCGGGAAACGGTAGCGCCGGTTCACCGTACCCGCGTTTGTTGCGCTTCCACGACCCGATTGACGATCGCGACGGCGTTGCCGACGCCGTCTTCGGCGCGAATGCGCTCGCCCAGCGCTGCCGCCCGCGCCCGCATTGCGCTGTCGGTTGTCGCCGCTCGAATCGCTTCTGCGAGGTTATCGGCATTCAGGCGCTTTTGCGGGATCGGCGCAGGGCCAACACCCAGCGCGTGAACCCGCCGTCCCCAGAATGGCTGGTCGCCGAGAAACGGGCAGATGATGGTTGGCAGGCCGGCGCGCAGCCCGGCGGCCGTCGTGCCCGCGCCGCCGTGATGGACCACTGCCGCCATGCGCGGGAACAACCAGTCATGCGGAGCGGCGTCGAGCAGAAACGCGTTCGGCGGCAGGTCCGCGGCGGATAACCCGCCCCACCCGGTCGCCAGAATACCGCGCTGGCCGGTCTTTTCGAGGGCCGCCAGCACGTTATGGGTCGTCGCCTGCGGATCGTTCAGGCTCATGCTGCCGAACCCGATGTAGACCGGCGCGGGACCGGCGTCCAGAAAATCGAGCAGCGCCTGCGGCGGCTGCCAGCCGGCCTGGTCATCGAGGAACCAGTAGCCGGTCACATGCACCGCCTCATCCCAGTCGGCAGGCGGCGGGATGACATGGCGGCTGAACGGATATAACACGTGAACCGGCTGCCCGTTTATCCGGCGTTCGCTGGCGAACAGCCGGCGCGGTGGCAGGCCAAGCGTTTCTCTGCGCCAGCGGTTGATCATGCGCTGGTAGGGCAGCGTTATCATTGAGAGTAGCGCCGCGTGGCTGAAGCGGTTGAAGGCCGGGCCAAGCTGCATCCGGGCCGGCACGAGCGGGCTGGGAAAGCTGGCGGTCGGCGTCAGCAATGGCACGGGCGCGCTGACAAAAGCCGGTATCCGCAGTTTTTCGGCGATGTGATAGCCCGCCAGCGCTTTCGGATGGTAGATAATCGCATCGCTGCCCTGAGCTGCCTTCCATGCGTCGTTGAGAACGCGGCGCAGCAGATCGAATACCTCGCGCATCAGCTTCACTGGATTGCCACGGCCCTGCAGCGATTTTCGCGTGGCGGGGTCCTGCATAAGCTGCAAGAAATCCGCGTCCATGAAGCCGTAGGTGAGGCCGTGGGCGGTGATGAAGGACTCGAAGTTCCTGCCCGTACAGACCGTCACGTTATGCCCCACGGCCTTTAGCCCGACGCCGAGCGCGACATAGGGCTGCACGTCGCCACGCGAACCCAATGTCAGAATGGTGATGTTCATGGGAAATTTGCCCTTGCTCTCAGCCGTCCATACGGGCACGTCATGCGCTCCGGCGAAGGCGCGATTGTTTCACCGCCACGGTCAAATGTCGCGGGGCGGAAACGCTTAGCGTTGCTGGTCGAGCCGGACGGGGATCAGGAGTTCCTGCCACGTTCCGTCACGAGCCATGCGCTGCACCGTCAGCGTTACAACGTCGCCGGGTTTGTAATTGCTGTCGATGGTGATGAGCAGGTCATCGCGCCGGCGAACCGGCACGCCATCGACGGCTGTGATGATGTCCCCGCCGCGAAAAACATAGCGCCTGCGAACCACGGATACCTGCGCCGCCTGCAGATCGGATGCGGCTGCCCCACTCCCGGCGATGATGTCAACCACCAGCAGGCCGCGCGCCGGGCCGTTTTCTGGCGCGGTGACTTCGGTTCCCAGTTCAAAGACCTGCACCGCCAGCAGCGGGTGGTTGTATTGCCCGTGCGCGATCAGTTCCGGCACGACGCGCGCCACCACCGAGGCGGGCACGGCGAAACCGATGCCGACCGAGCCGCCCGTCGGCGAGTTGATCGCGGTGTTGACGCCGATGACATTGCCGGCGATGTCCAGCAACGGCCCGCCTGAATTGCCCGGATTAATGGCGGCGTCGGTCTGAATGGCTTCACCGATGAGCGCGCCCTCGCTGGTTTCCAGACGGCGGCCAAGCGCGCTGATGACGCCGGTCGTCAGCGTGCGGTCGAGGCCGAAGGGATTGCCGATGGCGAGGACGGTCTGGCCAACCCGCAGCGTTTCCATATCGCCCAGCGGCAGCGGCGGCGCGTTCAGCAGCGCCGGATCGACATACAGCACGGCGAGGTCGTAATAGCGGTCGAAGCCGACGACCTGAACCGGTGCTGCCTCGCCATCGTCCAGAATGATGTCGATTTCCGTCGAGCCTTCGATGACGTGAAAGTTGGTTACGATATGCCCTGCGTCGTCATAAACGAAGCCGGTTCCCGTGCCTTCGCGCGCGGTGATGCCATAGAATGGGTTGATCGTCGCCTGCCGGCTGATGATATGCACGACGGACGGGCTGACGCGCTGGTAGAGGTCGCTGATCACGTTATCGGCAACCGCGATGCTGCTGGCGGAAGCCGTTAAGGTTGCCGGCGGCGCTGATGTCGCCATGATCTGCGCGACTTCGCGGGACGCGGGCGCTGCGCCGGACTGATAGTAGTGCAGCATAAGGCCGCCGCCCAGAAGCGCGCCTGTCAGCAGTAGAACAATCCCGGTGAAAACAGAGCGCCAGTTCATCGTCGCTCCTGTAGAACCAGGCGTTCGGGAACGACCGTGCGCCGCCTCGCTTAGCTGCCGCCGCGCACGTACTCGATGGATTCGATGAACAGATCCATCGCCTGTTCGTAGTCCGCGGGCGTCTGCCACTCAAGCGCTACCCATTCGCGCCATGTCGTGCCCTCGACCGGACCAAACTTATGATACGGGCCGCCTTCGGCCACCAGCGACTCGACGCGGCTTGCAGGCAGTTTGAGCTGGACGGCATCGCCGCTGACGAAGCAGAAGATGCGACCGCTGACCTTGTAACAGGGATAGCCAAACGCTTTGCTTGCCTTGACACCCGGAATGCCGATCAGAATTTCGTCAAGCAGGGCCTTCACGTCTTCGCGATAGGAGGTATCCATAGGGTCATCGCTTTCGCCCAGATGTATGCCGGATGTTCCGCAGGCTGCGCCCGATTATAACAACCGGGCCGTCCGTTCCTGACAGTGGCTTGAGAGGAGGAGATTAGAACATGTGATCTCCTCCTCTCAAGCACGGTTTCAGGCCAACACCATGAGCTTTCCAACCGGCCTTCGCGCCTGCGGGCCGGTGTGCGGTCTCGCCTTCAGCGCGGAGAGGCTATGGTAGACGGTGTAGACGGTGATACGTCATCCATGTGTTACCGCACGCGCTCCGGGAACACTTCCCGCGCCAGCGCCTCTTCCTGCTCGATCAACTCGCGGATGGTCTCAATCCCCTGATTCCAGAAAGCCGGATCGGTCAGATCGACGCCGACGCGGGCCAGAATGCGGTCAGGATAATCCGAGTCGCCCGCCGCCAGCACGTCCAGATACTGTGGCACAAACGCCTCTCCACGCTGCTGATACAGCTTGTAGAGCGCCAGCACCAGTAGTTCGCCAAACGCATAGGCATAGACATAGCCCGGCGTGTTGATGAAGTGCGGGATGTAGCTCCACCACAGGCCATAGTCGTCGCGCAGGCGGACGCTGTCGCCGAACATCGCCCGCTGCGTTTCCATCCACAGGGCGTTGATGCGCTCGGTCGGCAGTTCACCCTCGGCGCGCCGGGTGTTGTGCAGGCGGTCCTCAAAGCGGTTCATCGACACCTGTCGGAAAACCGTGCCGAACATGTCTTCGATCTTGTCGGCGACCATCGCCAGCCGGGCCGCGGGATCAGGCTCCTTCTTCATCAGATCGTCAAAGACCATCATCTCGCCAAAGACCGACGCCATCTCGGCGGTCGTCAGTGGCGTGTAAGCGCCGATGTATCCCTGCGCCTCCATCGACAGGTACATATGGACGCCATGTCCCAGCTCGTGCGCCAGCGTTTTCACGTCCCGCGCCTTGCCGGTGAAGTTGAGGAAGATGTACGGGTGAGCCGACGGCACGGTGGGATGCGCGAATGCGCCGCCGCGTTTGTTCGGCAGCAGCGCCGCGTGAACCCAGTTTTCTTCGAAGAAACGGCGTACGATGCCACCCAGACGCGGGCTGAAGGCGTCGTAGGCCGCCTGCACGATCTCGCGCGCTTCGCTCCAGCTATAGCTGCGTTCGGCGGCGTCGATGGGCAGCGGCGCGTAGCGGTCGTAATCCGTCAGTTCATCCAGTTGTAGAAGCTGGCGCTTCAGGCGGTAATGCCGTGCCACCAGCTCATAGTTCGAGGTGACGGCGGTGATGAGCGCGTCAACGACCTCGTCGGTGGTCTTGTTCGCCAGATTGCGCTGCGTGATCCACGATGGATAGCCACGGCGCCGGTCCTCAGCGGCCTTGTCGGCGACGAGCACATTGAAGATGTAGGTCAGTTCCATCTGGCGTTGGCGCAGCGCCGTCGTGATCGCGTCGGCAGCCTTACGCCGCAGGTCACGGTCGGCCTCGTACAGCAGTGCTATCACCTGAGACTGGTTCAACTGCCGGCCA
>QGUR01000320.1 GCA_003242205.1 Chloroflexota bacterium
CGGCCACGCTGACCACTTCGCGGCGGTTGAAATATCCCGCCGGGCCGCCGTCAACCGGCCAATCGTAGGCAGTACCGCCTAGCGGTATCGACTTACAAGCTCCCGGCTTTAGCCGGGGGTAGTTGACGCGTTGTACTGCAAGCTTTGGCAGAGCCTGAGTGTAAATGTGATCCTGCTGTTCAGCAATGGCCGCCTTAGCCACCGATGATCGCCGCGAGGCCAGTCCCCGCGAGCATTGCCCCCACAGCGAGCACGCCGAAATAGATGATGGTGGCAAACAGCAGCAGGTAGCCGAGCAGCACGAACAGGCCGTCGCGCTGCAGCGCCCCGACAGCGAGGGAGAGAATCGCAAACGCGGGCAACGTATTCGAGAACGGGATCAGGCCGAGCGGGAAGATCAACAGCACGCCGCCGAAGACGAGCGCCAGGCCGTTAGCCCGGTTCATGAGCGCGCCGCCGGTCAGCGGCAACAGGCGCGGGCGGAGGATGCCGTCGATGCGCGCGACTTTCTCCGCGCCTTTGCGCAGCGCCGGCACGAGCTTGCCTGTTTCAAGCGGGCGGTCGAGGATGCGGCCCGGAAGCCAGGGCAGCCGGTTGAGCGTGATGCCGGTCGCGATCAGGATGATGCCCGCGCCGAAGACGGTGCTGACGCCCGGTATCGAAACCGGAATCAGGAAGGGAATCGCTAGCAGCGCGCATAGGAAGAGCAGACCCTGCTCGCCGATCAGGGCGAACAACTGCCGTAGCGTGACCGTCCTGCCCTGGATGGAATCGACGGTGGCGAACAGGGTGGCGCTGAGACTCTGGCGAGTATCCTGGAATTCGATGGCCATCGGCTGTCCTTTATAAACGAGCCGCCATCATAGCAGTAAATCAACCTGTGTAAAGCGCGGCTAGCCGGCGATGCTGAAGGCATTGAGCAACTGCCCGGCGGCGGCGAGCTCGGCTGCGTCGCCGATCAGGCCGACGAGGTCGCCCGCCGCGAAGACCGTGTTGGACTTCGGGTTCGGCATGACCTGATCTCCGCGCACGATCGCGATGACCGAGGCGCCGATCTCGGCGCGCAAATTGACCTCCGACAGCTTCTTGCCCACGACCGGGCTGTCCGGCGCGACGGTACTCCAGGCGATTTCCATGCCATTCGCCTTGCGGATCAGCTGTTCGAGGATCAGGTGCTCTTTGTGCGAGTCGAGCATCTCTCCGTAACCGTCCTGCCGCACCCGGTCGACGTAGCGCTGGATGAGCCCGGTCGGATAGCCGAGCTCGAGCAGCGTGTGTCGGATGGCTTCCAGGCTACCCTCAAGCTCCGGATGCAGGATGTAGTTCGCGCCGTGCTCGGCGAGCCGTTTGATGCCCTCGGTCGTTGACGCGCGCGCGATGATCGGCAGGTTCGGCGCGATGTCGTGCGCCGCGGCGACAACAAGCTCGGTGGTGGTTTCGTCGCGCACGCAGACGACCAGGACGCGTGCCTTGTCCAGGCCGACGTGCTTCATGATCTCCGAGTCGGCGGCGTTGCCAAAAAGCGTGTTGATGCCTTGTGCCTGGAGCGCGGCGGCGCGGTCGGCGTCTTGCTCGATGACCAGGAACGGGATGTTGAGCCCCTCGAGCACGCCGCCGATCGGACGGCCGATGCTGCCGTAGCCGACGACGACGACATGCCCGGACAGGCCGTACTGCTTCGCCTCAGGCGTCGGGCCGCCGCGGTTGATCAGGCCCCAGACGGCCGGCAGGCGCTTCAGCCCGGTCTCCAGGTGCGGCAGGGCGTGGTACAGCAGCGGGTTGATGACGATGGTCACCAGCGACGCGGCCAGGATCAGGCCATACTGCTCCGTGGACAGCACGCCGAGCGCGACGCCCGACTGGCCGACGATGAACGAGAACTCGCCGATCTGCGCCAGGCCGACCGCGACGACGACCATCGTGCGCGCGGAGCTGGGCAAAACCAGTCCAAGCGAAAGGGTGATCAGGCCCTTGCCGGCGATGATGAGCAGCGTGAGCAGCACAAGATGGCCAAAGTTCTCGACGATCGAGGCCGGATTGACAAGCATGCCGACTGAGACGAAAAACAACACCGAGAAGACCTCGCGGAAGGGCAGCACTTCCGCGCCGACCTGATGGCTGACGCCCGACTCGCCGATGATTACGCCGGCCAGGAACGCGCCGAGTGCGAGTGAGACGCCGAACAGCTCGGCGGCGCCGAACGCGGTGCCGAGCGCGATGCCGACGACCGCGAGGATAAAAAGCTCGCGCGAGTGCATGTGCGCGATGTGCATCAGAAGCCAGGGCAGCACTCTGCGGCCGACGAAGATCATGAGCGCGACGAAGACGACCGTCTTGGCGATGGCCAGCGCGCCGCTGGCGAGCGGGTCCCCCTGATCGCCGACGACCGCCGGCAGCAGGACGAGGATGGCGACGGTCGCGAGATCCTCAAGCACGAGCCAGCCGATGGCGACCTTGCCGTGCGCGGTGTCGATCAAACCGTTATCCTGCAGCCCGCGCAGCAGCACGACCGTGCTCGCGATCGAGATCGACAGGCCCAGAACCAGGCTCGCCTCCAGCGACCAGCCCCAGAGCTGCGTCAGCCCGACGCCGAGCAGCGTGGCGAGCACGGTCTGCAGGATCGCGCCTGGGATCGCGATCGAGCGCACGGCCCACATGTCGTCGAGCGAGAAGTGCAGCCCGACGCCGAACATCATGAAGATAACGCCCATTTCGGCGAGCTGGCTCGCTTCGCCGACGTCTCCGACGAAGCCGGGCGTGAACGGGCCAATGGCCATGCCGGCCAGTAGATAGCCGACCATGGGCGGCAAGCCAAGGCGGCGGGCGGCATAGCCACCTGCGAAGGCGGTGAGGATCGCCATGGTGATGGTCGCAAACAGACCGAGGTCGTGGTGCATAGGCCTCCTTCAACGGTATCAAACGCGCGGCGACCTGGAGAGGTGGACGAAAGCCCTCCGTTGGGAGTGCGGATCTGTCGAGATGAAGCGGGTTTTAGAGGGCTTCGACTCGGAACCGGCGGCTGTCCCGGATCGCGGGCGGGACATGCGTTATCTTATATTTTATAAAGCAGTGGCTTTGCGCGCTACAAATTTCCGAGCCGTTCGGAAATTCAGGCGGCGTCGTTCCCCCCTTGCCGGATGGCACGACGTCCAGAACGATTTCCGCGATGTCCCCGATCGCGGATGGGACATGCATTATCTGATATTTTATGCTGTTTGTAGTTGTGCTGGGGCCGAGTAACGAGACGATGGTCTCATGGGGCAGGCCGTACCGGTCGGAGTTTGATATCACAGAGTACCGGTTGGCGTTGTCAGAGGAGGAGTACGAGGCGTTAGCCGAGCGGTTCGGGCACGACGCGCACCATATACTCATGGACGTCGTGCAAACCAATGTCGGGCCGGAGGATATGTTTGTGGAGCCGGCTGAATCGTTACCGTCGCTTCCGAACGGTTCGGAAACGGCCTAGCGGTTTCTGGCACGGATGTAAAGCGAGGCGAGCGCAACGCCGAGCGCGTTCGCACCGAGGTCGAGGACGCTTGCGCCTCGTTCGGGGATGCCCGCTTGAGCGATTTCCGTGATTGCTCCGAAGAGAAGCATAGCAATGACTGCTATCAGGATGGCAGTGCGTCTGCCAACATACGCGGTCAGCGCGCGCTGCCAGGCAACCGTCAATGCGGTGAAGAGAACCGCATGACCGATCGCGTCAGTAATATCGCTACCGCCGAGTGCTTTGGATGTACCTGCGACAATACCGCTGTTGCCGGGGAGGGTGGTAAACAGCACGGCAGCTATAGTTAGCCCCAATGCGAGGATGAGTGATGGGAAATTCCGAGTCACCGAAAGAGCGCGAGAAAGGTGCGGAACAGGATAACGATGTCATTCCAGATCGTTGGGGCAGCGACATATTCCAGGTCAATGGCGAGCTTTTCTGGCATGACCTGCTGCACGTAAAGCAGTTCCCAGTCTGGCCCAGTAAGGACGGCCTCCTCGTTCCGATATTTCACCGATGCGAGGCTCGTGATACCGGGCCGTACATTGAGCACCTTACGCTGCTCAGGGGTATATAAGGCGACGTAGCGCGGATCTTCGGGACGAGGGCCGACCAGACTCATATCACCTTTCAGGACGTTGAACAGTTGAGGCAATTCGTCGAGCTTGGTTCTTCGCAAAATTCGTCCTACGCGGGTAACCCGCGCGTCTCCATGCGCTGTGATGCCAGGCCCCAGTTTATCCGCGTTGGCGGTCATCGAGCGGAATTTGTAGAGCGTGAACTCACGTCCGTGCCGGCCGACTCTGCGCGCCTTGTAAATGGGCGGCCCAGGCGAATCGATGCAAATGGCAAGCGCAATGAGCACAAAAAGAGGGGAAAGCACGATAATTCCCGCGGCGCTGGCGAGAATATCAAAACCGCGTTTGATCATTTCCTGAACTTCTCAACGACATCGGCCACGGCCGCGATGACATCTTCGACGTCTTCGTCGGAAAGTCCGGGGTGCAGCGGCAGCGAAATCACACGCTGGAATTCTCGGTATGCAACCGGGAAGTCTTCCGGTTTCCAGTCATACTTGTCGCGGTAGTACGGATGCAGGTGGATCGGGATGAAGTGAACGCTCGTACCGATATTGCGGTTCTTCAGTTCCTCGATGAATTGGCCGCGCGTGATCTTCAGCTTTTCGAGATGAAGTCTGAGGACATAGAGATGCCATGCCGATTCAACGTCTGGCCGTTCAGTGGGAATCTCAAGTTCTTCGAATTCGGCAAAGGCTGTCTGGTACTGCGCGACGATTTCTCGCCGTCGGGCCTGCATGGCGTCCAATCGTTTGAGTTGCACAAGCCCTATGGCCGCCTGGATATCGGTCATGTTGTACTTGAAGCCTGCTTCGACGACCTCGTAATACCACGATCCCTCGCCGCTGTAACGTTTCCAAGCGTCACGGCTCATACCGTGCAGACTCAACCGGCGTGCGCGTTCGATCCGGTCAGGCGTCCCTGTGAGCATCCTCTTTAAAAAATCTTA
>QGUR01000024.1 GCA_003242205.1 Chloroflexota bacterium
GGGGAAGCGAGTCATATACCACTGGGGCATCCAGAGCGAAGCGATTTTGCCCTCAATCATGGCAACATAGTGATCAGGAGCGTGGTGGTTGCCACCGGCTGCAGGGCGGGCGATGCCGTGTACATGGACGAGGTCCTGCAGGAACTGCAGCGCCGCCACGTTTTCCGGGCTGTCGAGAATGATCTCACCGTCCGCGTTGTAGGTTCCGCCGCCCATCATCAGCATCAGCGGGTAAGTGGAGAAGATATCGGTCGTCTCGATGGAGGCCATGTAGACATCCGGCGTGCCATCGCCATCGGTGTCACGCGTGACCTTCTTGCCGGCCTCAATGTAGTCATCCCATGTGCGGATGCTGTCGACATCGACACCTGCTTCTTCCAGCAGAGCGGTGTTATAGAACATCACAAACGAGCCGAGGTGGTAGTCGATACCATAATTCTGGCCGTCTACCGTATAGGGGGCGAGGCGTGTCTCAATGATGTCTTCGCGATACGGGTCAATGGCATCGTTCAGCGGGATGAAGTGAAGATCGCCCTTCGTGAAAGTGGCGAATTTCTTGATCTCCACGTCCGCCAGATCCGGCGCGCCGGTGCCGACCAGGAATGCGGAGAGCAGGTTGTCGTGCATCTGGTCGTATTCGATTTGCTCAAACGTGAGATTGATGGGCCGGTCTGGATTCAATTCATTCCAGCGCTCTGCCTGATGCTGCATGAAGGTGCCGTGTCGCTCAACAAACACCCACAGCGATAGATCGGTGGCTTCCTGCGCGCTCACCAGCGAAACCGCGCCCAGGCTGATGGCAAGCAAAACAAGCAACATCATGAATCTGCGTTTAGACATCTCAAGCTCCTTTTACGAACATGAAAATGCAAATTGTGTGACACCAGCTATTGTGTTATGTGCCTGCGCTTCACCTCCTTTCGGGGTCATAAGTCAAAGCTGAGCGCAGTTACCGAATGCGGCTCGAAGGTGTAGGTGGCAGAGGTTAAGCCGGCGGTCACTGCCGATCTGGTTGCGGACACACGGTCAGGAGCGTCGAACGAGTTTTCGGCTTTGATATCGGGGCCATTGACTACCCAGGCCTGACCTGTGCCAGCGAACTGGCCGCCGTCCAGCGTGATGGTGGTTTCCATCTCGTCGGTCTGGCTTCGGTTGACCACGAAGACGGTCAGCTTTCGAGCGCGGTCGTCAAGCGTGGCCGAAACATCAAGCACACGCAGCCCGGCGTGTTCCGCCGTTGAAAACGTATCGCCGGTCCAAAATACGTCTAGCGCGATATTACCACACGACTGGCGGTAGATTTCGATGGGGTAAAAGATCGTCTGCAAGAAGAGCCCGTCTGGGTTGGTGAAGATCGGCGCGATGACGTTGACCAACTGGGCGATATTTGCCATTTTGACGGACCGGGCGTGACGAATGAATGCATTGAAATGCATCGCGACGACCAGCGCGTCCTCCAGATTGTATTTTTCTTCGAGGTTGTCCGGCCCGGTCGGCGTTGCCCCATGTGTCCGGTACCAGACGTTCCATTCGTCGACCGCAATTGCAATCGGCCGCTGAATGTTGCGCTGCAATTTCATCACCCTGATCAGGCCTTCGATAGCGCTGATCCGCTCCTCGATCAGCTCGGATACGGCCATATACTTTTCGAAATCGCCCTCTGGATTGCCGACATACCAGTGGATGGCGAGATAGTCGATCAGGTCTGGCGCGTGGTCGAGGAGAAGTTGGATACGTTCGACAAAGTCCGTTCGCCAACTGGATACCGCTGAAGCCAGCAGGCTGATCGATGGGTCGACCCAGCGCATGACTTTAGCGAATTCTTTATAGGCGCGAGCGTATTCCTGCGCGGTCTTATAGCCGATCTGCCAGTCGCCATCGACCTCATTGCCAATGCCCCAATATTTCACGTTATGAGGCGCGTCGAAGCCGTGCTGGCGGCGCAGGTTGGCGAGGGCTGTGTTCTGAGTGCCGTTGCAGTATTCCACCCAGTCCCGCGCTTCGCGCATGTCCCCATCGCCACAATTGACCACCAGATAGGGTTCAGCGTTGATCGTGCGGCAGAACTGGATGAATTCGTTCGTTCCAAAGTGATTCGTTTCGATGGCTCCCCAGGCGAGGTCAGGCCGGGTGGGGCGATCTTCGACCGGACCGATACCATCCATCCAGCGATAGCCCGATACGAAGTTGCCCCCGGGATAGCGTACAATAGACAGGTTCAGTCGCTGCAGGGCTTCCAGAACATCCCGGCGAAAACCCTGTTTGTCGGCCAATGGCGAACCGGGCTCGTAGATGCCGCCATACACGCAGCGTCCCAGATGTTCGACGAAGCCGCCAAAAATATGAGGGTGGATACAGCCGGATTGACGATCTAAATCAATCTTGATGTGATTCATGAAAACAACGTCCAGTTTCAGGCGAAATACGCCCTAAAAAGCTGATTCTTGGCCGGCGTGTTTACTAAATCTATACGGCCCATTCAGCGCCGAATTCCCGAAATCGCCTGCAAGGTTAGAATGCTAAATTAAGCATAAGTGCGTTCAGTCGAGCGCTTTCACAATCTATATATATGCCGTTTTGCCAAACCTGTCAAATACTTGTACATTAAACAAGAGAGTGTTGTTTAATAAACGCGCAGCCGTTGTTATATGAGGAGAGAGCGGTTGGCTAAGTCGAAAACAACCATGCGCGATGTTGCTCGTGCGGCTGGTGTATCTGCGACAACGGTGTGGATGGTCGTTCATAACAAACCGGGCCTTCCCGCCGAAACCGTCAGGAAAGTCCGGGCGGCGATGGACAAGTTGTCTTACGTTGTTAAGACAGATAACAACGGCTCAAAGGCGGAATCGGTCGGGCTTCTCATCGAGCAGTCCTCGATACCCGCGATCAGCGATGTGTTCTATGGCGATGTCATTCGTGGTTTTCAGTCTGAAGCCGAATCTCTGGGTTATCACGTTGTGCTGTTGACTTTCGATCGCAACACGCAGGATCTGGACCTGTTGAAGTCGGGTTTTGCGCACAAGGTGGCTGGGTTTGTTGTGGCCAACGATGGCGACATTCACCCTGAGATGGTCATGCAACTCCGGATTCCGAATGTGCCCGTCGTGTTGATCGAAACCTATATTGAGGGCCAGCCTTTTCCCGCTGTGTTGGGCGATAACTTCATGGCCGGTTATAAGATCGCGCGCTACATATTGGATCAGGGACACCGGAAAATCGCTGTCTTGAAAGGGCCGGCCAAGTACAGCAGTCTGGTAGATCGGTTCCGGGGCTGCCTGGCGGCGCTGGCCGAGGCGAATCTGGTGCCCCCGGCGTCATGGATGCCGGAGCCGGTTCACGGACATCCCCTCAAAGGCTACATCCAGATGAAGGAAATTCTGGAGTTGCGCGAGCACCCGACTGCCGTCATCGCGGTGAGTGACAAAACGGCTTTTGGCGCGATGGAAGCGATACGGGAAGCCGGGTTAAGTATTCCGGGGGACATCGCGATTGGCAGTATCGACAACACCGTGGAAAGCGGTTACGTGCGCCCACCGCTCACAACGGTTCACATCCCCAAATACGAAATCGGCGTGGTGGCGATGCGAAAGCTCCACCGCCTGATTCAGGGCGACGAGACGATCCCTCTCAAGAGCATGGTTTACAGCGAACTGATCGTGCGCGAGTCATGTTAGGCGCGGCAGATCGCTAATCGGAGTAGCGCAACTTAGGTTGGAACGAGCGTGACAACGGCGGGGAGAGAAATGTCTGGCGGGGCGACCGTTCAACGTCACCCCGCCATTTTCATTCTGATGCTTACCAGCCACGTCCGGCGATGCGCTCGGCTTCCGGCATGGCGGCGACATTGATGCCGACCATCGCCTCGCCCAGCCCACGGCTGACGCGCGCAATCACGTCAGGGTTGTTGTAGTGAGTCGTCGCTTCGACGATCGCCTTGGCGCGTTTGGCCGGGTCGCCGCTCTTGAAGATACCCGAACCGACGAAGACGCCATCGACGCCAAGCTGCATCATCAGGGCGGCATCGGCGGGTGTGGCGACGCCGCCGGCGGCAAAATTGACGACCGGCAGGCGACCGAGCTTCGCCGTCTCCAGCACCAGCTCATATGGCGCCTGAATGTTCTTGGCATAGGTGAACAGTTCGTCCTCGTCCATCGAGGTCAGGCGGCGGATTTCGCTGTTGACCGCGCGCGCGTGGCGTACGGCTTCAACGATGTCGCCGGTTCCGGCTTCGCCTTTGGTGCGTATCATCGCCGCGCCTTCGGCAATGCGGCGCAGCGCTTCGCCCAGATTGCGACAGCCGCAGACGAACGGAACCTTGAATTTGTGCTTGTTAATGTGGTTTTCTTCGTCGGCAGGCGTTAGCACTTCGCTTTCGTCGATGTAGTCGACGCCAATCGCCTCCAGCACCTGCGCTTCGACGAAGTGACCGATGCGGCACTTCGCCATCACCGGAATCGTGACGGCTTTCATGATGCTTTCGATCAGGTCAGGGTCGCTCATGCGGGCGACACCGCCGTGCGCGCGAATATCCGCCGGAATACGCTCCAGCGCCATGACTGCCACTGCGCCCGCATCTTCGGCGATTTTCGCCTGTTCCGGCGTGACCACGTCCATGATCACGCCGCCCTTCAGCATCTGCGCCAGCCCGCGCTTCAGCGCGACTGTCCCGGTTTCACCATTTTGATGCCCGTTATTTGCCGGGCTGTTGTTCTCCGCCATTGTTCCCCCGTACATATCCGTTCGTCATTTGAGCCTATACGCTCAGGTTAAATTCATCGCGAAGTGGTCAGTATAGCCAATTAGAACCAATAGAGCCATGGCCGGATGCTGCCGGATTGCAGTTGTCGAAGCGAGGGCCACACGCTAGACTGTGCGCTCGATCAAAACCATTGACCTCATGAGGAGACCCTATGGCCGAATCGCCCGTCCTCATCGTTCTCGCCGGTGGCGCGTCATCGCGCATGTGGCCGCTGCGGGAAAAATCGCTGCTCCGATTTGGCACGGAACCCCTGCTGGTCAGCCAGTTGCGCCGCTACCAGACGCTTGGCTTTTCAGAAGCGATTGTCGTCGGTAACCCGGATAACCTCAATGATATTGTGTCGCTGGTCGGGCAGATCAGGCCTATGGAAGTGCAGGTCGTTGTGCAGCCAGAGCCAAAAGGCATGGGCGATGCGTTGCTGCAGGTCGCGCCGTTATTACAGGACCGGCCCGAACAGCCGATTTACATCACGCAGGTTCACGATGTAGTCGACGAGCAGCTTCATAGCGACATGCTGGCCGCCTTCCGCGCCGATCCGAATAACAGCTATCTGGCGGGCTACGAGCGCGAGGACTATTTCCCCGGCGGTTATCTGATCGTCACGCCGAGCGGGCGCATCACCGGCGTGGTTGAAAAACCGGGCGCGGACAACCGGCCCAGCAATCTGGTCAATATCGTCGCGCACGTTCACAGCCACTCGGGGCGGCTGTTTCAGGCGATTCGGGACGAGTACGCCAAGCCCATCGCGTCTGACGATCACTACGAACGCGCGATGGACGAGCTGATGAAGCAGCACACCTTTCAGGTTGTCAGGTATCGCGGCCCGTGGAACGCGCTTAAATATCCGTGGCACGTTCTGGATGTTATGGACTATTACCTTTCCAAAATTCAGGGGCAGATCGTGGCGGAAAGCGCGTTTGTCGCCGACACCGCAAGGCTGGTTGGTAACGTCTACATCGGCGAGCGAGCCAGGATTTTCCCCGGCGCTGCCGTCGTCGGCCCGGCCTATATCGGCGCGGACACGGTGGTTGGCAACAATGCGCTGGTTCGCAACTCGATGGTGCTTAACGGCTGCGAGGTCGGTTATACGACCGAAGTCGCGCGCAGCTATGTATCTGACAACTGCCACATGCATGCCTGCCGCGTGCTCGACTCGGTGTTTGCGCCCGGCGTCAACTTCTCCGCCGGTTGTACCACGGCCAACCTGCGGATCGACAAAGGCCACGTCAAAAGCACGGTCAAAGGAGATCGGCTCGATACCGGGCGTGACAAGCTCGGCGCGATCATCGGGCGCGACGCTTTCCTCGGCGTCGATGTCATGACGATGCCCGGCGTCAAGATCGGAGAGCGGGCGCAGATCGGCCCCGGCACGCATCTTCATCAGGACGTTCCCAACGGCGCGCGCGTTTACGTGAAGCAGGAACTGATCGTCGTCGAAGAAGAGACGCGCTAGGGATTGACGCTCTGCCCCGGCGCGCCGCCGTCGGGGCGCGATGGGTTCCACGGCCAACAGATTTTCCCCACATTCGAGGCGCGGCAGCGGCGGCCCGGTCACAGGTCGACCGCCGCTGCTGGCCGCCCGGTTGGCCGTTGCCTTGCCGTAGCCTCCGTTCAACGCCCTGAACGGAAAAGCGAAAATGCCGTCCTCGCCATAAAAGTTGATCCACTCACACCGGATGCCGGGGTAGTTGCCGGCGAACCGTGGATCGGCTGTCCGATTTTTGAGCATGTGGAGCGTTTGCGCGAAGATGTCATGAACGCGATCGTACGTCCGGCGGTCGCGCGGCGCGATCAGGCTGTATACTGTTCGTGATGAGTGACGGCGTAAAAGGGAACGGTTAATGGCAGCAATTGACGCAAAACTGTTTAAAAAGTACGACATTCGCGGACGCGCGCTCGGTGAAAACCCGCCGCTAACGCCGGATGTAGCCCGGCGTATCGGCCACGCATTCGGAACGTGGCTGCGTGAGCATTCGACGGCCAATGAGGTGGTTGTTGGGCGGGATAACCGCCATTCATCCCCGGCGCTGGCCGAGGCGGCCATCGAAGGCATCCGCGCCAGCGGCTGCAACGTGGTCGATATCGGGCTGGTGATGACGCCGCTGGTCTACTGGTGGGCGGTGCAGCGCGGCAATGCCGGCGGTCTGATGGTGACCGGCAGCCATCTGGCCCCGGATCAGAACGGTTTTAAGCTGAGCGTCGGCCCGCGTAACCTGTTCGGCGATGATCTTCAGGCGCTGCGCGGGTTGATCGAAAGCGGCGCGCTGGCGCAGGGCCGGGGCGCAGTGGAACAGATTGACGAGCCGTTTACGCCCTACATGGCGCAGATCGTTCCAAGTTTGCCGATGGCGCGCGCGCTGAGGATTGTCGTCGATCCCGGCAATGGCACGGCGGGGTTGTTCGCGCCGCGGCTGTTCGAGGCGTGGAGCCATCATGTCACCTGCATCTTCTGCGAGCCGGATGGCGATTATCCCAATCACCAGCCCGATCCGCAGGTTCCGGCGAACATGGTCGCGTTGCGCAACGCTGTTCGGGAACACAATGCTGATCTGGGCATCGCGTTCGACGGCGACGCCGATCGCATGGGTGCGGTCGATGAAACAGGGCGTGTCATCACCGCGGACAGGCTACTGGCTCTGCTGGCGCGGGATATGCTTTCTCGTCATCCGGGCGCGTCGGTTGTGGCCGATGTGCTGTGTAGCCAGGTGTTGTTCGATGAAGTGGCGGCGGCGAACGGCGTCCCCATCATGTGGGCGAGCGGGCATTCGCTGGTCAAGTCGAAGATGGCGGAAGTGGGCGCGCTGCTTGGCGGCGAGATGAGCGGCCATATCTTCCTCGGTGAAGACTATTACGGCTTCGACGATGCCTGTCTGGCGGCGGGCCGCCTGTTGCAGATCGTCGCCTCGACCAGCATGACGCTGTCTCAGATCGACGCCACGCTGCCGACGTTGTTCAGCACGCCGGAATACCGTCCGCATTGCCCCGACGAAGCCAAAGCGAAAGTCATCGAAGGCGTCGCCGCCGCGCTGGCGGGTGAAGGGGAAGTCGTTTCGGTCGATGGCGTCCGCATCCGCTTTGAACGCGGCTGGGGGTTGCTGCGGGCCAGCAATACCGAGCCGGTGCTGAGCCTGCGCTTTGAAGGCGAAACCGAGGCTGACGCCTGGCGCTATCGCGATCTGTTCGCCGCTGCGTTGCGCCAGTTCCCCGAAGTCGAGCCGTTGCCAGACCACGACCCGGGCCGGTGAGCGCGGTCTTTGCGATACAATAGGAGCGCACTGAGACCGTTTCGAGGATGAACCCTATGCAACAGCATGACGTGTCACGGGTGCTGGTGATCGCCGCGCACCCGGATGACATCGAGTTTGGCGCAGCCGGCACGGTCGCCACATGGACGCGCGCCGGAATCGACGTCGCCTACTGCATCGTGACCGATGGATCGGCAGGCAGCAACGATCCGGGTGTTAGCTCCAGCCATCTGGCAGAGATTCGACGGCAGGAGCAGATCGAAGCGGCTGCCTGTGTGGGCGTGTCCGATGTCCGGTTTCTGGACTATCAGGACGGCGTGCTCCAGCCGACCATCGAACTTCGGCGCGACCTGACGCGTCTCATTCGCGAGCTACGCCCGCAGCGCGTGGTCATTTCCGATCCCACGACCGTGCTGGTTTCCGGCGATGGGTTCCACTACATCAACCACCCTGACCACCGCGCGGCAGCCGAAGCCGCGCTGTATGCCATCTTTCCAAGCGCCGAATCGCGGCCCATCTTTCCGGAATTGCTGGCCGAAGGGCTGGAGCCGCATCACGTGAATGAAGTGTGGATGACGCTGACGAATCAGCCGGACGTGTTCGTAGACATCACGGATGTTCATGAAATCAAGCTGAACGCGCTACTCTGCCACAGGTCGCAGATCGACCAGCAGGCAGCGCGCTTCGTGCGCGAGGCGGACCGGCGCGCCGGGGAGCAGATTTCCGTGCAGTATGCCGAACCATTTCGCGTTATGACGTTTTATCCGGAACAGCCTGCAGAATCTTCAATGCCATCATGAGTCCAGCGTCAGAAGTACTACCGGACATTCTTGGGCCGGGCCTGAAAGTTGTCTTTTGCGGAACGGCGGCTGGCAGGATTTCCGCCCGCGAAGGCGCGTACTATGCCGGGCCGGGCAACCTGTTCTGGCAGATGCTCTATCAGATGGGGCTGACGCCGCGTGTGCTGGAGCCGCATGAATATGTCACAGTGAGGCAGTACGGCATCGGCCTGACCGATCTGGCCAAGCATACATCCGGCGCAGACAAGTCACTGCGGGTGCAGGATTTTGACACCGCCGCGCTGCGCTGGAAGATCAAAATGCATGCCCCGCTGGCGCTGGCATTCAACGGCAAGCGCGCGGCGCAGGAATTTTACGGGCGGCGCAACATCCCTTATGGCCGCCTGCGCGAGCCGCTGGGCAGTACGGCCGTTTTTGTGCTGCCTTCGACTTCCAGCCTGGCCAGGCGATTCTGGGATGAAAGCGCCTGGATGGAACTGGCCGAGTGGCTGCGCGAACGGGAGGGGCAGCGCACCTAATTTGCGTTAAGGTTATAATTTCAAAGTCGTTGCTAGCTGTCGCTGTGGTGCTTCGCAGGGCAGGGTTCGGAAAGGATCGCCTCGATGACGACTGGACAGGTTATGCGGAACACGCTGGTTGTTCTCGTGACCCTGGGGCTGGCGTATATTGTGCTGTTGAGTTACAGGGTTGTCATCGGGCTGCTGATCGCGATTGTGCTCGCCTCGGCATTGCGCCCCATCGTCATGCGCCTGCAGCGCCTGCGTATCCCTCAGGGGTTGGCGATTGTGCTGGTTTATGGCCTTGTTGGCATCATCAGCGTGTTGATGATCGCGGCGGTTGTCCCGCCCATGGTCAACCAGTTCGCTACATACCTGCAGAACGAAGATCGCCTCGCCAATCGCCTCATCCTCGCGCAGGGCTATGTCGAGCGCTTTCTGGAGCAGATCACCGGCAACGATATTGACGTCGGCGTGGAGCCGGACGCAATCCGTCAGGAAGTGGCGCGGGTTGTCGGCCAGTTTCGCCGCACCGCGCCGACATTGGTTTCCGATGTGGGCGAGTTCATCGGTGACTTTGTGCTGGTTCTGGTGATGGGCGTTTACTGGATTTCCGCCCGCGACCGGGGCGTCGGCTATCTGTCGCAGTTCGTGCCGCTCAGCCGGCGCGAGCGGGTTCGGGTCATTATCGAGGAAATCGAGGTCGGTCTGGGCTCTTATCTGCGCGGCTTGGTACTGGTATCGCTGATTGTTGGAGGTCTCAGTTTCATCATTCTGGCGCTTCTGCGCGTGCCCAACGCTGCCGCCATCGGCTTCGTCTACGGACTGTCGACGGCCATTCCGATCATCGGCGGCTTTATCGGTGTTGCCACATCCACGTTCCTGGCACTGATCGCGTCGCCCATTAACGCCGTGACCGTGCTTATCGTGACGACTGCCCTGCAGCAGTTCGAAAATTACGTGCTGTCGCCGCGTATCATGTCGCGCAGCGTCGAGTTCGATCCGTTGCTTGTCATCGTGTTCGTCTCAGCGGGCTTCGCGCTTAACGGCATAACCGGCGCGCTGCTCTCCATCCCGGTCGCCGGCACGGTTGCGATCCTGCTGAAACATCTGGTTTTCGAGCCGCGCATCGAAAAGGTCGTGCCGGTTCGAGTCGAGGGCGGCGTTCTGCTGACTCCCACCGACAACGCTGAAGCTGCACAGCGACTGCCGGACGAATAGGGCTGGTCTGCCCGTCAGAAGGGCGAGGAATCGGGTTCCGCGGGTGGGCTGTCGTCGTTGCGTCGCATAAGCTCCAGCGTTTCCTGTTCCATTTCCCACAATTCCATACGTTCGCGCTCGCGCAGAAGCTGCTTCAGGCGGGGATAGTCAGCGGCGAACTCGCGCGCCCATTCCTGGGCAAAACGCCCGCTGCGGATTTCCTCCAGCGTGATTTCCATCAGCCGTTCGAGTTTAAGCTCGTTGAAGCGTTCGTACCGGCTGAGCGTGCCGTACTGCCCGGTCAGGCTGGTTAGCTTGAGCGTTTCCATCAGGCCGAGCCGGGATGCCTGCTGGAGATAATCGCCGGTTTCGCCCGACAGATAAAGCTCCGTAAAGACTGCTTCCGGCGGAAAGCCATGGTTCATCAACAGATTGGCCGCCGTAATCACGATGTGGTGAAAAGCCGGCAGAACCGCCTGTTGCAGAAACAGATCCAGCTCCGCTTCCTGCTCAAAGCGAATTTCGACCGCGCCCTGCCGCAGCGCGCCCAACGCCCGCGCGACCGCCAGCACGGTGCGCCAGGCCTGTCCGGTTGCGTCCTGACCTACGGCGACAAAGCTGGCGAAGCCGCGCCCGTTCACATAGCGTTCGCGCACTGCCGCGCCGACCGTGCGCGCTGCTACCAGCCCAACATCGACAAACGGCGGCGCTTCGATGAATCCGAAGGCGACGTTATACGCGCTGCTGAAGATGAGCGTCTGCCCCTTACGCAGATGCGGCGATACTTGTTCGAGGTAAATCTGTGGCATCGCTTCATCGCGGTAGAGCAGCATCAGGATGTCGCAGTTGCGCGTCACCTCCTCGATCGTAGCGGTCGGGAAGCCATCACCGACCGCCGCGCCGAGCCGTTCCTCGCGATTATCGCAGACGAGCACGTCGACGCCGCTGTCGCGCAGGTTGAGGGCGCACGGGCAACCCATTTTGCCGTATCCGATCACGCCAACTCGCCGTCCACGCAGATCCTCAAGATTACCATCTTCATCATGGTAAATAATGGTCATAGTCAGTCGCTTGTCATCAGGGAATATGCCAATGGTCGCTCAACGATACCTTGCCGGTCTGGTTCTGGCAATCTGCGTGCTGGCGGGATGTGGGCCGGGACAGCCAGCGCCGACCGCCGTTCCGTTTGCCCGTTATTCAGCCCAACAGGTTTTGGACCATCTGGTTCAGGCAGGGTTGAGTGTCGAAAAGCCGCAGCGTGATATGCTGGTCGGGCGCGACGCGCCGGCGGGGTTCAGCGACCGGTATATCTTTGAGATTGAGGCGATCGCTCCCAACGGCGGGCAGGTGCTGGTATTCAATGACCCGGCGCGGCTGGCGGAGTGGGAAGCGTATATCGAACGGCTACGGGCGCGTTCGACCACGCGGCGCGACGTAATTTATACCTACGTGCACCATAACGTGCTGCTACAGTTGAATGCCAACCTCATGCCCGATGTGGCGCAAGCCTACCGCGACGCTTTGGAACGACTGGAATGATGTCGTGAGATCAGCCGATCAGATGTGCTATACTTGGCGCTATATTCGCAAGAGAAGCTTCAATGCCGCATGGAACGTCTTTCCGGCACGATCGAACGTATCACGTTCTACAACCCTGATAACGGCTACACCGTTCTAAAACTGCTGCCCGACCAGCGCCGTTTGGACGCTGCGCGCGACGGCACGGTCGCGGTGGTCGGTATGCTGCCGGAACTATCGGTCGGCGAGACGGTTGAATTCACCGGGCAGTGGGTCGAAAACAAGACATACGGCAAGCAGTTTGAGGCTGAGCGCGTCACAACGGTTACGCCGACCAGCATTCAGGGGCTGATTAATTACCTCGGAAGTGGTCTGGTGAAGGGTATCGGGCCGGTGACAGCCGAGCGAATCGTCAACCATTTTGGCCTGCGTACGCTTGAGATTCTCGACCGCGAGCCGGACCGCCTGTACGAAATCCCCGCCATCAAACCACGGCTCATCGAGCGCCTGATCGACACATGGAGCAAGACACAGGCCGCCCGAAACGCCATGATCTTTTTGCAGGGTTACGGCGTCAGCAGCCGTCTCGCCACCAAGATTTACAACCATTACGGCGACGAGACCATCCAGAAAGTTCAGTCTGACCCGTACACGCTGGCGGATGATGTCTATGGCGTGGGCTTCGTGAAGGCAGACGCGATTGCGCAGAATATGGGCGTCGCGCCGGACGCGCCTTCCCGCCTGCGCGCCGGGCTGCGCTATGCCTTGAATCAGGTCGCCAATGAGGGCCACGTTTTTCTGCCGCGAGAGGAACTGCTGCGTACAACCGCTGAATTGCTGAAAATCGAGCGAACCGAGAGTCTGGAGCAGGTACTCGGCCAGCAGTTGCTGAAAAACGAGCTTGTGGCCGACCGGGCGATCACCGGTGACGGCGAGCAGGTGGAGGCAATCTACCTGCCGGTTTTCTATCACTGCGAGACGCGGGTCGCTCAACGGCTACGCCGGCTGGAAAGCGCGCCTTCGCCCATTCGCAACGAGGTCAAAAGCCTTCACTGGGACGAGTTTCTGGGTAAGCTGAGCAGGAAAAGCCGGCTTGAGTTGAGCGCGCAGCAGCAGGAAGCGGTGCGCGCTTCGCTGACCAACAAGATTTCGGTGCTGACCGGCGGGCCGGGAACCGGAAAGACCACCACGCTGCGTATGGTGATCGAGGCGCTGGATGAACTCGGCTTCTCGTTTGCGCTGGCGTCACCGACCGGGCGCGCTGCCAAGCGGCTGAGCGAATCGACCGGCAGACTCGCCAGCACCATTCATCGTTTGCTGGGCTACTCGCCTGTCGAGGGCTATCTCAAGGATCAGGACGATCCGCTCGACGCCGACATGGTCATCGTCGATGAAACGTCGATGGTGGACCTCGTTCTTTTCCACCATCTGCTCAAGGCGCTGAAACCCGAAACGCATTTGCTGTTGGTTGGCGACGTGAACCAGCTTCCCAGCGTCGGCGCGGGCAACGTCTTGCGCGACATAATCGACAGCGGCATTGCCCATGTCACCCGGCTGGAGACGATTTTCCGGCAGGGGAAGGACAGCCATATCGTCGTCAACGCTCATCGCGTCAACATGGGCGAGCTGCCGTTCATGGACAACAACAGCACCGACTTCTTTTTCTTCGGCGCGGACGATCCTGCCAAAGCCGCCGAACTGGTCGTCGATATCGTGCAGAACCGCCTGCCGGCCAAATTCGGCGTCGACCCGCTGGCGGACGTGCAGGTGATCGCGCCGATGTATCGCGGGGCGTGTGGCGTTGATGCCCTTAACGACCTGCTGCAAAAGGCGCTCAACGGCAATCGCCGCCGGGCTGAACGGCAGTTTGGCGGGCGCATCTATCGCGCGGGCGACAAGGTCATGCAGACCCGCAATAACTATGACAAGGATGTCTTCAACGGCGACATTGGCCGCATCCACGGCATCAACTTTGACGAGAACACCGTTCAGGTGATGATGGACGATGGCATGCTGGTGGAATACGACTGGAGCGAAATGGACCAGTTGCGCCACGCCTTCTGCATCAGCACCCACCGCAGCCAGGGTTCCGAGTACCCGGTCGTCGTCATCCCGATTCTGACGCAGCACTACATGATGCTGCAGCGCAACCTGCTGTATACGGCGATCACACGTGCCAAGAAGATCGCCGTGCTGGTCGGCAGTCGCCGCGCGGTAGCGATGGCAGTCAAGAACAACAAAGTGGCCGAACGCTACAGCAACCTGCGCGTTCGTCTGCGAAATCCCCACTTCGACGAAGGCGACATCGACGACGAGCCGTTTTGATTTTGCGCCGGTTGCTGATTGTGAATGGCGGCTTCGCTCTCACTACGCGTGCGCGGGCTGATTACTGCTATAGCCATAATCAGGAGCAGCATCGCAATTTGCACCTGTTCTGGATTGGGTGCCGTCATGAGAACGACGCCAACACTCATCGTGAATAGCAGGAGCAAGAGTGTGCGCACGAAGCCGTAGTCGCGGACGATGAGGAATGCCAGCCAGAGCATATAGTAAGCAGTGTAGGGGCCCGCTACTAACGCAACCACAGCCAAATACCAGTACACTTCTGCCTGCGAAACATCAGCAAGTTGGCGGCGCGTAAGGCCCATACCGGGTTTGAAAGTAAAGGCTCGGAGCGCTGCAACTATGGCAAGAAATGCCACGGCAGTTACAAGACCGTGTGTACCTGCCAGACTGAGGGTATACCCTGGCAGGGTGTCCACGAACAACGGATAGTACATTGCCTGTAACCAACGCTCAATGACCGTGGGCGTGAAAAGTAGCGGCAGTAACACGATCACAAGAGTCGTGACGGCTGCGGTGTAATCACGGTTTCGCGCTGCCTTGACTCCGTCGTAGATCAGAAATGTCCAGCTATCCTGTGGCCTTAACAAAAGAAACGCCCATGCGATTCCGCGCGCCGGTCCTTTTACTTCTGCAAAGAGCAGGAGAAGGCCAATGCCGGTAACCGTACCGGTGATGTTCGCCGACGCTAGCATATACAGGAAAGGTGGCGTGAAGATAAGCGAAAGTTTTGCTGCCAGCGTCAGCAGTTGATTTTTGTTGCCGATAACTAGTGGAAGGGAAAAAAACACGTTCCAGAAGGCAGACCAGCGCGAGCCGGCAATTACGAACGGTAGACCGATGAGAGCAACGTGCGGCGGGCTGGTAAAAGGAGATTTATTGCCTTCGACGAGCTCGTAGGACTCATCGTTCATCAGAATTTGCAGGCTACCATTTCGTATAACAAGAGTATCAGTATCGTTAACGGTGAAAAGTAATGCCGCAACCAGTGCTACCAGGGCAGGGCTAACCAATCCGATCCAACGCAATAAATTCGCATTTTGCTCATGGTAGCCAGAGAGATTTGCAGGCTGCTCTAATACGGCTTCGATCTCCGAAAGAGGGGGTATTTACATGGTTCCGTTATTATAGGTGTTCGGTAGGTAAATCATTGTAAAGATTTATTAGCGCAACGACGAGCCGTTCTAGGCACGATCCTGAGCGCGAGCTATGGGCCGATGCGCTTTCGTAACTCTCATCTGCCGATCATCGTTTTTGAGTAGCTGCGCCTTATCTTTCATATGTCGCGTGTCGCGCTTATGTCAGGAGAAGGATGATGGGCAAGTGGTTGCGGTTAAACACAATTGACCGCCGCAAGGGTTTCGTTGCCGGATTGATCGGCGGGGCGGTGGGCGTTCTCGTGATGCAGGCCTACTGGCGCATACTGCCTCAGGATGCTTTCGACTGGCTTCCTCATAGCCGGGAACCCGTAGAGGCAGCACGGAAACTACCCGCAATTGAACCGCTTTTGGGGCGTCGCTACCTGCCCGATGAGGCTGCTGCCGTCGCCGTGGGCCGGACTGTCTATCGCCTCATTACCGGACGCCAGCCGCGTTCGCTGGAAGAACGCGATCGCCTGCGATGGCTCGTGTTATGGGCATGGGGACTGGGCAGCGGTGTTGCGTATGGCGCGACGCGCACAACCACGCGCCCGCGAGACTTGGCGGGAGGTTTCTTTTACGGGTTGCGCCTGTGGTTTGGTGATACGGTGCTAGCCGGGTTGCTGGGCCTGAAGCCGGACCCACGCCAGTGGCCGCTGCGCGAGCATCTCCTCTGGCTGACCACGCATTGGGTTTACACCTTCGTCACCACACAGGTCACGCGCCTGCTGTACCGGGCGCTTTAGAGTGCAGATGGATCATCCAGACCGGCAGGTCATAGCCGTTGCGCCGGAAACCGAAGCGTTCGTACAACCGCTGCGAGCGTGTATTGCTCTCCTGCGTGTTGACGGTCATACTGCGGATGCCGCGCCGCGCCAGGCGCTCGATCAGGTCGGCCAGCAGGACGCCGCCAATGCCCTGACCCTGCGCTTTCGGATCAATTGCCAACCGCGCGAGATGCGCGCTTTCCAGAGACAGGGTTGTTAACTGGTAGCCCAGAATTTGGCCGTTGCGCAGTGCAACGGTGCTGAGCGACGCGATCCGTTCTGCCCGGCGTAACTCGATGAGCGATAGCTGCCACGGAGGTTCGAACGCTGCCTGGTCGATCTCGGCGATTCTCGGTATGTCGGTCGGGTGAATGAGGCGCAGGTATAGATCGTCTTTGTCCACCGCGCCGGGTGGCTTAAACCCGCGCCGCAGCGTTACGATTTCCTCGGCGTGATAGAAGCCAAGTTCCTGAAGATAGCGAATAATCCAGTCGCGCAGAACAAGCACGGCGACCGTCTCGATTCCCTCGGCCAGCAGGATTGGCACGAGGTGCTGCCACAATGCCGTGATGACGGGCTGCGCCGGTATATCGTCGGTGACGGCCGCCAGCCGTATCCAGCAGGTCGCGTTGAGCGGTTCCGATGTCGCAATCAGCCCCACGATGCGATTGCCCGACCACGCCAGCAGTATCGGCGCTGCCTGCCGGTCGAGCCAGTGATCGGTATCATGCCAGTCCAGATGGCTGTGAGAGTGGTAGTTGGCATAGAGCAGGTCGCGGGCATCGTTTCGATAGCGCCGTTCGTAGGCGCTAACGCGCACCGAATCGTCACCGGCAGGCTGGGAATTGGGCGAGCGTTTCATCATTTACGATAGAGGCGACTCACATAAGCCGGGGCGGTGATCGCGAACACCATGCACCGCCGCCGGTCCAGCAGGCGGCTGCGAATGCGCGCGTCCAACTCTTCGACCGGTTTAGCGGTCGTCATGACGGTCGGCAAGCGCGCCACGTAGCGATGATTGATGATCTGAAACAGCTTTTCCTTGGCCCACGGCGTCGCGCTCTCAGTGCCCAGATCGTCCAGAAAGAGCACACTGGCATTACGCACGGCCTGGAACCGCCCTTCGAAAGTCGTCGTCGTGCCGGGGTTGTAGGTCATACGCAGGTAGTCGAGCAGGTCTGGCACGGTGACAAAGACTACTTCGGTTCCGCGCTGCTGCAACTCGTTGGCGATGGCCGCCGCCAGATGCGTTTTGCCCGAACCGTAAGCGCCCATGAATACCAGCCAGTCCTGCGGTGATTGGGCATAGCTGCGCGCTACGGCCAGCGCGCGCTCCAGATTTTGCCGGTCCTCCGGCACGGCGTTGGTGCTGACATCGAAGTTGTCGAATGTCATGTCGCTGTACAGCGTCAGGTTGGAGAGGCGGTCGCGCTGGCTTTGAACGGGCGTGCGAAAGTCGGGCGCGGTGATCCTGACGCGGTGGATCATGCTTTCGTCCAGCAGACGGCTTCGAACGCGCGGGTCGAGCATGTCGAGATCGGCGTTGGTCGTAATGACCGTCGGCATACGGCGGCTGTAGCGGTAGTTCAGTAGCTGGAACATCTTTTCCTGCGCCCAGTGACTCGGGTTCTCGACACCGAGGTCGTCGAGGATGAGCAGCGGCGCATTACGCACCCGGTCGAACATCTCGTCGTAGCCGATTTCCGACGACGGGCCGTAAGTGCCGCGCAGGTGGTCGAGGAGGTCGGGCGATGTGATGAACAGCACCGTATCGCCCATTTCCAGCCGGGCGTTGCCAACCGCCGCCGCCAGATGCGTCTTGCCGCAGCCGTACGTGCCTTCCAACAACAGCCAGCCATCCGGGTTTTCGGCATACGCCATGGCGATCTTCAGCGCGGTTCGCAGCGACTGTTGCTGCGCCGGCGTCCACATCGGCAGGTCGGTCTGGAAGGTGTCGAAGACCTTGTCGGACAGATTGCTCAGATTGCTCAGCTTACGCAGTTTTTCCTGCCGCTCGTTGTCGAGGTTGACGCGATAATTCGGGCAGCGGAACAGCTTGCCGAAGTTCGGGTCGCCAACCGGCAAGTCATAGCGCACAACGCCCATGCCGCCGCATAGAGAGGGCAGGCCACAAAGCGGACACGGCTGCTGGTCTGTATCGTCCGGTTCAGTGCTCGATGAAATCGGCGTATTTGCCGGAGACGTATCGTCTCCCATCGGGTGGTTGAACAGACTTTTCAGTGGCTTCACGGGCTTTCCCTTCTGCGCGCCAGCGTTCAAGCACGGCGAGGATATAGCGCCAGCTTCGCGCGTTGCTTTCAACAGCCACGCGCACCGCCTCTTCCAGCCAGTGCTGTGGGTATTCCTGCTGCGCGTCTTTCAGTGCGTCGGCGATCATCGGCGTCAGGGGGCCGATATTGTCTTCATAAAGCTGAAAAATATTCGGACGTTCCGGCAAAATTTCGATCGGATTATCGCCATCCGTAGGGCGCCACTCGCCCGCTTCGATCTGCTGGACGGCGACGCGCCCCAGAGCGGTATTCACAAAATACAGGCGATCGTTTTGGTTCTTCAGTTTAATGTCAGCGCACAACAGCGTGCCGCGTTCGACGGCTTTTTCCAGTGCCAGATCGAGCGTTTCTTCCGGCGGGCTGTCGGGGCGCGCTGACGCCAGCCCGCGCATCAGCGTGGCATCGCTGGCGAAGTCGCGGCGGCGCAGGTATCGAAACCGGCCTTCCTTCTGGTACAACGCCCAGAAGCAGAAGAGCGTTACTTTCAACTCGCACAGATCGTCAATCAGCGGCAGCAGTTCGCTGAAGAATGCCGCCGGCAGTGGCGTCACTTTACCATTCTGCTTCAGGAAACCACCAAACTTTTCGGTCATAGGTTACTCAGGTCAATGGATTGGGTCCGCGCGTCAGAGAATTTTGTCAGCGATTTTTCAAAATGTAACTGTACAACGCCTGTTGGACCGTTGCGGTGCTTGGCTACGATGATGTCGGCCCGGTTCGGAAATTCGGTCGCTTCGTTGTAGACAACATCACGATACAGGAATAGCACGAGGTCACTATCCTGCTCGATGCTGTTGTGGACGACGATATCATTGGCAACGAAGCTGTGTAGGCCGGGTACGGTAAGGTCGTAGACGTCCGTTTCGCCATCCGGCTCAATCGAAACAATGGTGTCCCAATAGACATCGCTTCTGGCAAGCGCTCGAATCGGTTCAGATTTGACTATCTCTCCAAGACGCACTGCTCGTTCCCGGCTGACGTTCTGTTTGTATAGACTTGTCCCACAATAAGCATTGCCCAGTTGTGCCTGCATTGCCCGTGTTGTAATTCCATGCGCCTGCATCGCCGGAATTGCGTGAAGTTTCCATACTTCGCGTGGGATAACGTCACGATTTGTGTTTTCGGTATGCGTGTCCAGATACTCCTGGACCAACTTGAGCATCTCTTGACGGCGAGTGCCAACCGCTCCTATCTGTTGGACGAATAGGGCGAGATCGGCTGCTCCCGAAATCAATACGTGGAACTGATCACGCCCCCTGCTCCCCTGTGGCACAGCCTTGATGCGCGCATTGATGCCAAACCGAAGTAAGAGGGACTGGATATCCTGGGCCAGACGCGCGCTGCTCGTCGCATAGTAGATCGCAGGGTAGTGACTTTTTGACATTTTCTTTAGAGCGATACAACCATCCGTTGCCCACAGATGGCGCAGAAAAACGGCAATTGCAGGAGCGGGTTGAGCAAAGACTTTGTCAGGCACGACCTTCTCATGGGCGCGGAGGCCGAAACAACCATATCTTTCCAGCCACACGCGTACAGGATTGCGTACGCCATGAGTCAGATGTTGTGTTGGAGCAAGAAACACCTGATACCATGAGCGGCCTGCTTCCGGATGAATACGTGGTCGTAGCGTATCCCCAAAAACATCCGTGGCCAGACTAACGACCGTTTCGGCAAGCTCTGGCTCTTTTGTTGTGTACTGAATAGCATGAGTTGGCAGGGTGCAGCCGTCGCCAATGAGGTGTCCCAGAAGCGCGAGTTCAGCATCGCTCATTGTCTGAGCGGTAGGGCCGTTCAGCTTGCGAGGAACCGCAATGGATTCGTTGATCGCCAGTTCATCCAGACGCTTCCATCCGGAAATTGTCAGGAATTTGTGATTGGCCGTTGCGCGAATGGTGCGGCCAAGTTTCGTCGTCAGGCGATATACGGGTTTGACGCCGGTGCAGAACGCGCGCTCGACCGGAGCCGGTTCGAGCTTATAGGCGCTGTCGTCAATGCCAAGGACGGTAAAACCGCTGGTCCCGTTTAGCGATCGGATCGGCACATATTGTCCGCTGTCGGGCAGATAAACCAGCGTGTCGCCAGCCAGACAACCGGATTCGCGCAGGTCGCTAAGCTGCGGGCGCTTGTCCTGCCGCTGCTCAACCGCACGTGACAACTGTGCCGCCGAAAAGACCGGCACATTCAGTTCACGCGCCAATTCCTTGATGCTGCGGCTGATATAGCTGATTTCCTGAACGCGGTTGTTCTCATATTGCCCGCCCGCGCTCATCAATTGCATGTAGTCGATGATGACGAGATCCAGACCGAATTCATGCGCCAAACGGCGACACTTGGTTCGCATTTGCAGCGGCGTCAGCGCAGGCGTATCGTCGATGAAAATCGGCAGGTTGGCAAGGCGTCCCGTTGCCTGAACAAAGCGCGACCACTCACGCTGGTCGAGTTGGCCGAGGCGCAGGCGCTGCGTGTTGATGCCGGTTTCCATCGACACCAAACGTTGTGTGATCTGCTCGTAGCCCATTTCCATCGTGAAGATGGCAATACGCGCGCCGAGCTTGGCCGTGTTGAGGGCGACAGACAAAAGAAAGCTCGTTTTACCCATTCCCGGCCGGCCGGCGAAGATCAGCAGGTCGGAGCGTTGCAGACCGCCGAGCAGTTCGTCCAGATCGCGGAATCCGGTCGGCAGGCCGAGCGGCTCGTCCTGATGTTGCATCAGGTGTTCGATGCGGTCGAAGTAGTCGCTGACGGCCTCGCGCATGGGGATGATGTCGCGGCGCAGGTTGCGTTCGGTCACGCTGAAGAGCTTGGATTCCGCCTCGTCGGTGACCTTCTCAATCGGCAGTTCTTCGTCCATCGCCAGCGACTTGATCTCGTCGGCGGCGGCGAGCAGGCGGCGGCGAATGGCGGCGCGCTCGACGATGCGGCCATAGACCTCAGCGTGCATCGACGTCGGCATGGCGTTCATGAGCTGCGTCAGGTAGGCCGGACCGCCAATTTCCGCCAGCCGTCCAAGCGCGCGCAACTCTTCCTGCACCGTCAGATAGTCTATGCTTTCGTTGCGCTCGCTGATGCGCCCCAGCGCTTCCCAGATATAGGCGTGGCGCAGAATGAAGAAATCTTCGGGTTTCAGGAAAGACGCGACCGCCAGATACGCTTCGGGGTTCACCAGCACGGCCCCAATGACAGCCTCTTCGGCTTCCTGACTATAGGGAACCTGCCCGGACAGAATTGACTGGTTGCCACTGCGTGTCGGCGAAATCGGGTTCGTCATCGGTCACCTGGTGTTATAGAAACGAAACGGCGCGCAAAAGGCGCACCGAGTCGAAACGGGCATCCAGGCCATCTCCCGCTCGGACGATGGCTTGTGCTCATATGCTGCTCAAAAAGAGACCGAAGATTACTCGTCTTCGTCGTCGAGGTCGTCCAGATCGAGCGTGTTGACGAAGTCCTGAAACGCGCTAAGACGGCCTTCATCGACCTCATCATCGCGTGCGGGCGCTTCGGCCTCCACATCTTCGTCTGGCTCAATGGCTGCCTTGTCCATCACCACATCGGCCACGAAAATCGGCACTTTGGCGCGTACCGCCAGTGCAATGGCATCGCTGGGGCGGGAATCCACTTCGATCTGCCGGCCATTGACGTCGACGACGATACGCGCGTAGTAGACGTCGTTACGCAGATCGTTGATGAGGATATGAACGATCTTTCCGCCCAGTTCGCGGACGACAGACTTGAGAAGATCGTGCGTCAGGGGGCGCTGCGGCGGCATTTCCTGCAATTCGATGGTGATCGCATCCGCCTCGCACGGGCCAATCCAGATCGGTAGGTAGCGGTCGCCATTACTGTCCTTCAGCACAACAATGCGGTGCTGCGACATCAGGCTCACGCGAATGCTGTCAATAATTACCTCGATCATTTGCGTTCTACTTCCAACCCCTCGGCACCCGTGTTTCACTCATCGGCCAGATACTGGGCATTATACACCTAACGACTCGCACAGGGCAAAGAGAAAGTGGGCGTCATCGAAGCGCAGGTAGGTGTAACTCTGTCTAACGGTAGCGCAATTTCGCCGGTTTGGAAAGACCATGACGGACACATCCACTCAGTTTCGCGCAGACGATCTATACGAGCGCGGGCGAAGATGGTTCAAGGCGCCAAGGCGCGGAACAATAGCGCGATGCCGGGAAAGGTTCCGGGATTGTTATTTTTCCGGTTTGGTATGTGTTTGCGCTTTT
>QGUR01000321.1 GCA_003242205.1 Chloroflexota bacterium
TGGCCAATTTGTCAGGAAAGCCAGACACATGCGGCGGCTTTCTTCCAGGCGCTCGATGGCCTGAGCCTGCGTGCGAATGTCGCGCCAGGGCGTTTCATAACGCAGGCGCGGCTCGCGCGGATACGGAATGCCGCGCGCGAGGATCGAACTGTGGGCCGCGCCTTCCTCAAGGCTGGCGGTGGTGTGCGCGACCAGATGCGCCAGGCTCCACCCTATGTGCTCTTCGCCGGGAACGGCATATGGATCATAGGCGTCGGGGTCATGGGGAATGAACACGACCTGTTCGTCGGTTGCCTGTCGCAGAATGTCGAGAATGATGTCAAAGAGCGCGTTAGTGCCCTGACGAAGATCATCGAGGCTGATTTGTCGGGAAAAGGCATAAAGGGAAATATCGTGGCTTCGGACAGGAGAAAAGTCTATACGCACGGTGGTACTCCGGAAAGCGCTGAACGATGATAAGCGTACATTCAGACTACATGAACATCCCGAATCTTTCCTGTGTGATGTGCTGTCGCGGCTCTGTGGTGAATCGCAGGGCCAGTTGCTACACTACGGCTGCTGTTGTTGCCTGTCTGTTGCAGGCCATTACGTCAGGATGGTCGTATGCTGACTTCCGTTGAAAAGGTCCTTTTTCTCATTCTGGCCCTGTTTTCTTTCGGCGCGACCTATGAAGGGTTCCGCGAGATGGCGCGCATCATCAACCGCGGGCCGGGCAAACTCTATCTCGATAACCTGCCCGCAAGGTTGTGGCGCGCGCTCCGCATCTATCTCACGCAAAGCACGACGCTGAAAATGCGCCCGGTGACGAGCCTGTTTCATCTCGCCGTCGTCTGGGGCTTTACCTACTATTTTCTGGTCAACGCCGCCGATGTGATCGAAGGCTTTGTGCCCGGTTATCGCTTTCCGGGTGAGGGCGGGTTGTTCAGCGATCTTTACCGCCTGTTCGGCGATGTGTTCAGCGTCGCGGTGATCGCCGGCGTTACCTACTTCATCCTGCGGCGTTTTGTGCTGCCAAACCGGCGCGAGTTGACGTGGCGCGACAACGTGCTGCTGCATCCACGCGTGCGCGCGGGCGGAGTCACGCGCGACTCGCTGATCGTCGCCGGGTTCATCCTGCTACATGTCGGCGCGCGCTTTCTCGGCCAGTCGGTCCGTCTGGCCGCCGAAGGCCCGGACGCGTTCAGCCCGTTCGCGACGCAGGTTTCATCGCTGTGGGCGGGCTTAGGCGCGGACGGCCTGCTGTTGCTGGAACACCTTTTCTGGTGGGTTGCGCTGGGGGGCATTCTGCTCTTTTTGCCCTATTTCGCAGTGTCCAAACACGCGCATCTGTTCATGGCCCCGCTCAACTTCCTGACGCGCCCGCCGCGTACCTCGCTGGGGGAAATCCCGCCGCTGGACTTTGAGGACGAAGACATCGAGCAGTTTGGCGCGCACAGGGTCGAAGATCTGCAAAAGACGCACCTGCTGGACGGGTTTGCCTGCATCATGTGCAACCGCTGTCAGGACGTGTGTCCGGCGTATGTCACGGGCAAGGAACTTTCGCCTTCGGCTTACGAGATCAACAAGCGCTTCATCTTTAAGGATGGGATGGCGGAACTGGCAGCGGGCGCGGAGTCGCCGCAGCCGTTGATGGGCTTTGCCATCAGCGAATCGGCCGTCTGGGCCTGCACGACCTGTGGCGCGTGTGTCGATGTTTGCCCGGTCGGCAACGAGCCGATGTTCGACATCATCGATATCCGGCGCGATGCCGTGCTGATGCAGGGCGAGTTTCCAGGAGAGCTGCGAAACGCCTTCAACGGCATGGAACGGCAGGGCAATCCATGGCAGAGCAGCGAAAGCCGGTTCCGATGGGCCAACGGCCTGAACGTGCCGACTGTCGAGGACAATCCCGATTTCGATGTGCTGTACTGGACGGGCTGCGCGGTCAGCTACGACCCGCGCGCTCAGTTAACGGCGCGCGCGCTGGTGAAGGTGTTGCAGGCGGCAGGGGTGAACTTTGCCGTGCTTGGCGAGCGCGAGAACTGCACGGGCGATGTGGCGCGCCGCGCGGGCAAGGAAGACCTGTACTACGAACTGGCGATGGGCAATGTCGAAACGCTGAACGAGGTCGCGCCGAAGCGTATCGTCGTCACCTGTCCCCATTGCCTGCACAATCTGGGCAGGGAATACCATCAGTTTGGCGGCCACTACGAGGTCATTCACCACACCGAACTGATCGAGGAACTGATCGCGGCTGGACGGCTCCCCGAAAGCGCGCACCCCAACCGCATGAGCAATGTCACGTTCCACGATCCCTGTTATCTTGCCCGCCATAACGACATTGTCGACGCGCCGCGTAAGGCGCTTGCCGGAGCGGGCCTTAACGTGATTGAGATGCCGCGCAGCGGGCGGTCGTCGTTCTGCTGTGGCGCTGGCGGCGCGCAATTCTGGAAGGAAGAGGAACACGGCACGAAGCCGGTCAGCGTCGAACGCTATCAGGAAGCGCAGGCGACCGGCGCGGACACGATCGCCGTTGGTTGCCCGTTCTGTATGCAGATGTTCGAAAGCGCGCGCGCGCAGACGGCGGACGGCCCGGAAATCAAGGATGTTGTCGAGCTAATCGCCGAGCGGCTGCCGGAAGGGCAATAACGGCAACCGGCTGCCACAGCCCGGACGCCGGTTCCGGTGCCGGCTTGGGAAGCCAAAATAAATGCGGTTATAATTCGCGGGCAGCTTGCACAATCAATCTGGAGGCCAGACTCAATGGCGCAAGAATATGATGTGGTCGTGCTCGGCGCGGGACCGGGTGGTTATGTCGCTGCGATCCGCGCGAGTCAGCTTGGCTTGAAAACCGCGATCGTCGAGAAGCAGTACTGGGGTGGTGTCTGCCTGAACGTGGGTTGTATTCCCTCCAAAGCGCTGCTTCGCAACGCGGAATTGGTCACGATCTTCAAGAATGAGGCAGAGAAATTCGGCATTCGGGTGTCGGGAGATGTCTCATTCGACTACAGCGTCGCGTTCAAGCGCAGCCGTGAGGTGGCTGAGGGCCGCGTCAAGGGCGTACATTTCCTGATGCGGAAGAACAAAATCGACGAGTATGACGGTTGGGCGACGTTTGTCGATGCCAACACCCTGCGCGTCGAGCTGAACAAGGGCGGCGAAGAGACGCTGAAATTCAAGAATTGCATCATCGCCACCGGCAGCGTCACGCGCCTGTTGCCCGGAACGCAACTTAGCGAGCGGGTCGTCACTTATGAGCAACAGATCATGAGCGACTCGCTGCCGAAGTCGATCATTATCGCCGGGGCGGGGGCGATTGGCGTCGAGTTCGCTTACGTCCACGCCAGTTACGGCGTCGAGGTCACGCTGGTCGAATTCCTCGACCGCATCCTGCCGCTCGAAGATGAAGAAGTCTCGGCGGAACTGACCAAGCAGTACAAGCGCAAAGGCATCAATGTACTGACGAGCACGCGCGTCGACCAGATCGAGGATACGGGTTCCAACGTGCGCGTCACCGTCACCGGCCCCGATGGCAAGCAGCAGGTGCTGGAAGCCGACAAGGTACTGCAGGCGATCGGTTTCAAACCGCGCACCGAAGGCTATGGGCTGGAAAATACCGGCGTCAAGCTGACCGAGCGCGGCGCGATTGAAATCAACAGCCACATGCAGACAAGCGTGCCGCACATCTACGCGATTGGCGACGTGACCGCCAAGCTGATGCTGGCGCATGTCGCCGAGGCGATGGGTGTGATCGCTGCCGAGCGGATCGCGGGCGTGCCTTCCATCGAGTTGGACTTCGACATGATGCCGCGCGCCACCTACTGCCAGCCGCAGGTCGCCAGCTTTGGCTATACCGAAAAGCAGGCGCGCGAGCTGGGCTACGATATCAACGTCGCCAAGTTCCCCTTCATGGCGAACGGCAAGGCGCACGGCCTGGGTGACACGGTCGGTTTCGTCAAGCTCATCAGCGACAAGAAGTATGGCGAAATACTCGGCGGCCATCTGATCGGCCCCGACGTCACCGAGCTGCTGCCCGAACTGACATTGGCCCGCTTTGCCGAGCTGACACCGGAAGAAATCGCGCGCAATGTCCACGCGCATCCGACGCTCAGCGAGGCGCTGAAAGAGGCCGCGCACGGCCTCGAAGGCCACATGATCAATATGTGAACCTGCTCCGCAAGTCCCTCGCCATCGTCTGGCGAGGGACTTTTCTTACTGCCGCGAATTGTCCTGCGTGTTTCCGGCGCTGGCCTGACGCCGCGCTTCAAACAGGAGGATGCCGGTCGCTACGGCGGCGTTGAGCGATTCGGCGTTGTCCGCCATGGGGATGTAGATGCGTTTCGTCGCCAGCGCTTCCGCCTGCGGGCTTGCGCCGTGTGCCTCGCTGCCGATGATAAGCGCCCACGGGGCCGTCCACTCGACACGGTCGTAGGGCGCGTCCCCGGTCATATCCGCCAGATAGATGTTCAGCCCTCGACAGAGCGCTTCAATCTCGCTCCAGCTTTTCTCCGCCAGACTGAGGCGAAAGTGCGCGCCCATACCGGCTCGCAATGCTTTCGGGTTATACGGATCGACGCATCCGGGCGAGAGCAGGACCGCGTCGATGCCGGCGGCGGCGGTGGTTCGCAGGATGGTTCCGAGATTGCCCGGATCGCGCAGATCATCGAGGATGAGCACGCGTGTTAACGTCTCAGGCAGGGCAGGGGATGGCATCGGAAATACAGCGACGATCCCCTGCGGCTGCTCGGTCGCGCTGATGTGGCGCAGCACCTGCGCGGATACGGGCAGGGACGGCACGCGCCCTCGCTGCAGGAGATCGACTAGCCCCGCATCGGCGGTATCGGGGTCATAAAGGGCGTATTCCGGGCGGGTATTGCCGCGTTCGTAAGCGTCGGCGATCAGGCGCGCGCCTTCCAGAACGATACGCTGCTGCTTGCGCCGGGCTTTTGCCTGTCTCTGGAGGGCATAGACCTGTTTGACTCTGTCGTTTTGAAGGCTGGTAATCAAGCGTGAAACCTC
>QGUR01000322.1 GCA_003242205.1 Chloroflexota bacterium
TTTGCCGGTGTTCTTAGGGTTGGCGATCAGGCGCGCGCCTTCCAGAACGATACGCTGCTGCTTGCGCCGGGCTTTTGCCTGTCTCTGGAGGGCATAGACCTGTTTGACTCTGTCGTTTTGAAGGCTGGTAATCAAGCGTGAAACCTCTGGGTGTGTCGCGCTATGCCTGAAGTATAGCGCGGCGCGTGCTTTCAAAGGCGGCGTTATGTCTTGTTCAGCCGGTCAGCGCGTTGAAAACCGACGCATTGTCCCGGAATCAAAAAAGCGGCCTCAGATTTAGCGGCCGCTTTCCGCTTTTTTCAACGTCTTGTGCCGGGCGCTACTGGTGCTGCTGGCTGAGTGCGGCCAGACGAGCAAAGCCCTCGGCGTCGCGCACGGCGATGTCGGCCAGCACCTTGCGATCCAGTTCGACGTTAGCGCGCTTCAGACCATACATGAAGCGGCTGTAGTTCAGGCCGTGCTGGTGCGCGCCCGCGTTGATGCGGACAATCCACAGACGGCGCATGTCGCGGCGGCGCGCCTTGCGGTCGCGGTAGCTGTACCACAGGCTCTTGAGCATCGCTTCGTTCGAACGGCGGAAAAGACGCCCACGCGTGCCCCACTGGCCTTTGGTCAGCGCCAACACTTTCTTGTGGCGGCGGCGGCGCGTGAAGCCGGTTTTCACTCTTGCCATGTCGGGTTACTCCTAGCAACAAATACCCAGAGCCATGGCTCTGGGCGTGATGGATACGGGAAGACCGCTGCCGCGCGCGCTAGGCGGGCGGGTTCTGGCGGTAAAGCCCGAGGTAGGGCGCCAGCGCCTTGATACGCTTCGCCGTTGTGGAATCCACGGGCTGCATTTTGTCGAGCTGCTGCTTGACACGCGTCGAGCGGCGGCGGCGGAAGTGGCTCTTGCCACCCTTTGTCCGCATGACCTTGCCGCTTCCGGTAATGCGAAAGCGCTTGGCTGTCGCTTTGTGTGTCTTGAGCTTGTATTTCTTGGCCACCGATAATCCTTCCGGGTTTACTTCTTCTTATCCTGCGCCGGTGCGAGTACCATGAGCATGGTGCTGCCTTCCATATTCGGCATCTGCTCAACGACTGCAATATCATTCAGTTCGGCGGCAATGCGCTGCAGGCGCTCGCGACCGATGTCCGAATGCGTGATTTCACGACCGCGGAAACGGATACGCACCCGTACTTTCATGCCGTCTTCGATCCACTTGCGGGCGTCGCGTATCTTGAAGCCCAAATGGTGATCGTCTGTCTTGGGCCGCAGTTGAATCTCTTTGACTTCGATGTTCTTCTGCTGCTTGCGCGCCTTGCGCTCCCGCCGCTGCTTTTCATACTGGAACTTGCCGTAGTCCATAATCCGGCAGACAGGCGGATCGGCATTTGAGGATACCTCGACGAGATCCATGTTGCGTTGTTCCGCCATCTCCAGCGCCTGGCTGAGCGGCACAATGCCAAGATTCTCGTTCGTATCCGTGATCAGACGGACTTCCCGTGCGCGTATCTGGTTGTTGATGCGGTACTCTGAAGAACCTATAGTTAGACTTCCTCTCTACAATCTCGGAATGGATCGTTTAACTGCTTCCGGCGCGCGGCGTTTAGAAACGAAAGCTGCTCACTAACCAACCCTATGGTAAGCGAGCTGTCACTTCTGACACTGAGCTGGTTCAAGCCTGCCTGAGCTTTTGGCTGCAACAAAGCTGCAGAAACCAGTTGTTCAGCTGCGCGGGCCGCAATTATGCAGTATACACGCTTAACATCGCGCGATTATATCACAGGCTAAATTGAATACGCAAGCGCAGATCAGGCGAGGAAAGCAAGTGATTGAGTGAGAAAATGACAGCCCGGAATGCCGCAAATTCATTCCGGCGAGGTTTGGTGACAGGCTGTCCGGCGTTCGAACGCTGGATAGAGTTGCCGCTCAGCTGGCGGCTGCGGTCGTCTGCAGCGCGTAGCCGGGATTTGCTGCCAGAAACTGCTGTACGTCGTTTAGCGATTGCTGGTAAAGTTTCAGCAGTTCGCTGTCGTCGCCTTTGTAGCGGCGCAGCGTTTGGACAGCGCAGGCGGTGCAGCCCCGCATGGCGCGATAGCTATCCGTCTCGCAGCTTATGCAACCGTTTAGCCGGATCATCGTCAGCATCAGCGCCAGCGTTTCCTCGTGCGATTCCGGCAAGGACATGACGCGCTCGACCAGCGCTTCCCATGCTGGCCCGCGCAAAGTACGCAATGCCGGGATCGACTGAACGGGAAACATCAGTTCATTATTGGCGTACATGCGATGTCCTTAATTGTTTGATACGGGTTTGTGACAAAACCTGTCACCAGAAGCATACGTTCTAACGATTTTAGCATATATGGGATTATAGTACTAACAAGATTAATTTCGCTCACTGCTTTTCGGAGCGCGCGTCCATAACATATACTCAACAGATGCCTGCAATAACAGGATTCTAACGCAAATGAAACGCTTAGGTTGGTTAATGTTCGGTTGGTGTTTGCTTCTGGCGGCCTGTTCCGGGGGCGCAGTGGTCTTTGCGCCGGCCCAGCCCACGCCGGATGTCTCGCCCCTGATCTATACCCATGCCAGCGGCGCGTTTTCGCTGGCCGTGCCTCGTAACTGGGCCGTTTACGACCAGAACACGACGACACTCGCCAGCGCGTCATTCGCCCCGGCGGGGGAGCACGATCCCGCGATCACGATCGCAGTTATTCATCCCCGCGGTGCGGGCGATTCGCAGAACTTTGCCGCTCTGATTGACCAGTATCAGACGCAGGTCCGGCCCGATCTGGGGCGCTATAAGGAAAATGACCGTCAGGCGATGGGCGATGGTAGCTGGCGCGCGACCGGGCTGCGGCTGACGCCGCTGGGGGCGACACAGCAGGTGAACACGTTCATCCAGCGGGCCGGGCCGCTGTTTGCCGTGATCGATGTCGTCGTGCCGGAAAGCCAATCTGCTCTGGTTTATCTCCAGTCGATTCTCAACACGTTTTCCCTCAATCCCGAGGCGGCGCTCGAACCTGCGCCGTTGACCACGCTCAACATGGCCAGTGGCACAAGCCTGAGTGTCCTGCACGTCGCGCACTGGACAACGCCTGACGGCGTCTTTTTCGTCACCGGAGAAGTCGCCAACTTCGGTACGGAAACCGCAACGGACATTCCCGTGATTGTCAGGCTGGAAACCGCGGATGGGCTGGCGGTCGCCGAAGCCAGCGACACGGTGATGGGCCACGGCATCCCGCCCGGCGGCTTCGCGCCGTTCAGCCTGCGTTTCGGGCAGGGGCAACCGGCGCTGAGCGCGGCTTATGAAATCCGGCTTGGCGAAGGCTGGACGCCCGACCCGGCGGCCCGAGTCATCGGGCCGGAGGCGCTGTCATGGACGGACGAATCGTCGGTGCAGGATGGGCGTCTGGTCATCAGCGGCACGATTACGAACGAATCCGGTGCGGTCATTCGCGATCCGCTGGCGGTCGTGACCGTTTTTGATGTCCGCCAGAACGTCATCGCCGCGGGGTTTGCCCCGGCAGACGCGACGCAACTCGCGCCCGGCGAGAGCGCCCGCTACAGCCTGATCATTCATGAGATGGGGTCGGAGCCGGCGAATTATAGTGTCATCGCGCAGGCGTTGCCCGGCTGATCAGGAGGCGGCGTCATTGCGCTCCGACGGGGCAGGCAGCCGGCCTGCCAGCTGTGTGCCGACGGCCCGGATGCCGATCCCTGTGAAGACCATTGCCAGAGGGAGCAGCGGCAAAGTGTAACGTTGCCAGGGCAGCGGGTTTGTCATCAGCAGCCCTGTGGTGAATACCAGCCACACCAGCAGGCCGGTATAAGCCGGTCGCCGGAACTGCCGTGCCGTGATAGCGATGCCGAGGAGCATGAGCGCGGTCAGCGGCAGGCCGAGCGCCCATCCATAATGCACGCCGCTCAGCCATGTTGCGCGGGAACTGGCGACTTCGGCGGCAAACGAGGCCGATTCTGTCCAGCTTGCGACTTCATTATGAACGGCGGGCGCGATGAACGGCTGTAGCAGCAGATCGGCGGCGCGCTGCGACAGAGGCGTTGGCGCGTTCGGATCGGCGACGACCTGAATGTTCAGCAATTCAGCGCGCACGTTCACCAGATCGCGCAGGCGGGCGAGCGGGTCGTTCCAGAGCGCGGGCGAGAGCGCCACAAAACCCAGAACGATGAGCGCGCCGCTTATGCCGAGAGGGACGAGCAGCGTGCGCCATGCCCGCCGGTTGGCCAGTTCCGCCGCAGTAATCCACACCAGCGCGGCGGCGGCGAACACGGCCGCGTTGTGCTTGCTTGCCAGCGCCAGCGCGCCCATCGCCGCCAGCAATGCCCAGTAGATTGGCGACACGCGCTCGCCCCGGCTGCGCCGTTCGCTGATGATCGCCGCCATCAGGATCGTGAGCAGGCCGAAGCACAGCATCGAGCCTTCCTGCATGGCGCGACGTCCATTGAGCAGGATGGTCGGGTGAAGGGCGTACAGCCCGCTGGCGCTGTACGCGACGACCGGCCCGGCGACGACGTAACCGATGCCGAACAACACCGCGATGCTGACGCACAGCAGCAGCGTTGAAGGCAGACGGGCGGCGTAGAGGAGCGAATCAGGCGGGCGGTGGTTGGTTTCCACGTTGCGGTCGTAGCTCATGCCCCAGTCCCAGCCCGGCGGCGGGGGCAGGTCATCGACGCTGAACCCGGCCAGATGCCAGCTCAGGCCGATGCCGAGGCGGTTGATCGTGCCGTTGAGAATGCGTAGATGGGCGTCGCTGTCGATGTAGTAGGGTGGGCTGGTGAGCAGCCGCTCCGGCGCGCGCTCGATAAACGCGGTCACGTAATCGCGGCTGGTGTGAACCTGCATCGCTTCATCGCCGTGGAATGAGGCGGTTGGCAGCCCGGCGATGACGTAGGCGCTGAGCGCGGCCAGCCAGACGGCGGCGATGATGACGGCG
>QGUR01000025.1 GCA_003242205.1 Chloroflexota bacterium
ATGTGTAAAAGAGCAAGCCCCAGCCGAAAAAATAAGACCGCGTTGCGTGATCCCCCCGCCCCTGGAACCCGGTTCCCAGATTGTAATAGACTTCCGCGCTGGTCACGCCGCTGTCGGCCAACTGTTGCAGCATGGCCGCCGCTTCTGCGGTCTGGCCGGTCTGGTAAAGCTGGCGGGCCACGCGCAGCGTTTGCGCGTCGGCGTCGTTGAGGGCGACAGGGCGGGCGTCGCGATACAGCCAGCCGCCGAGCGCGATGATCGCCAGCAGGATGAGCAGCGTCCACACACGTCTCAGGCTCATGTGTTGAACTCCTGCTCCAGTTGCTTCAGCAGCCGCTCGGTTTCGTTCAGCACCGAACGTCCCGCACTGGCATCGCGCACCGGCCCGAAACGCCCGGCTTCGCTGGCGGCCATGCACCATTCCACCCGCTCGATCAGATCGGGGGAAATGCCCTGAGCCGCGAGCATACGGCACAACATGGCGCGCGTCATGCCGCCGACCGGCTGGCCGGTCTTATCGCTCAGATAAGCGGTGAGCGCTCTGGCCGCTGCGTCGTGGCTGTCATCGTGGCGACGCCGCGCCTGCGCCAGCATCTTGCGCGCTTTGCCGAGCGCGCGGCGGCTGCGGAGACTGGCTTCGTTGGCCAGCAGGTAGCGCTCGCGGCGGCGGATGAGCAGATTGCCCAGAAAAGCGACGACCGGCGCGGCCCACAGCGCCCAGAACGCCGGTTGGCCGACCAGCGCAGCGCCGATCGTCTGCGGGCCATCTCCCGCCAGCTTTAGGGGACGCAGCCCGGTGGTTTCAGCGCCGGCTGCGAGGGCGGGTTCCGGCTCCGGCGTCGCTTCGGGCGTGGGCGAAGGGATGGGCGTGGCCGCGGCAACCGGCGCCTGGGCCGCGCCCGGCGCGACCAGAATCTCAATCGGGTTGGTCTCTATCGTGCGGTACTCTTCCGCGTTCGGGTCGAAATAACTGAAACGTACCGGCGGCACAGTTACCTGACCTTCCCGCGTCGGCACGAGCACGTACTCGATGGTGCGCGAACCGCGATAGACGCCGTTGGCGAACTGCGCTTTGCTCTCGCCGGTTGTGTCGTAAACGCGCCAGTCGGGCGTATCGGGAAACGCGGGATTAGGCAGCAGGTCGATGTTGCCCGCGCCGCTGATCGTCACCTGCAATATGACCGAGTCGTTCCGGGAATCGACGGTAGAGGTATTGGTGCGGACGCTGATGGTGTACTGGCCGACCGCGCCCTCAAAATCCGGCGGGGCGTTCGGCGGCAGAGGGCGCACGTTGAGCGTGATCGGCTCGGTTTCCAGCACGATCGCGGGCCGGGTGAAGGTAGCCGGAAGCGTCAGCCGGGCGGGATCGATGGTCAGCGTGCCGCTGGTGGTAGGGAACAGAATATTGGTCAGTTCGATCACCCGGTAGCGCTGGCCGTTGATGGTTTCGGCATATTCAGCCTGCATCGACTGCTGGTTGTTCCAGAAGCCGGTGAAGTCAGGGCTCTGATAGCTCGGCTGGCCCGTCAGCATGACTGCCTGATAGAGCCGGAAGTTATAGAGCACCTGCTGGCCAACATAGGGCGTGTCGTTGTCGACAACGGCCTCGACGAAAATCGGATCGCCGGGGCCTTGCGCGGCAGTCTGAACATCGGGGGCAGGGGTGACGGTAGGCGCGGCGGGCAGTTGTAGCGCCCCGGTTGCGCCCTGCGTCACCTGAATCTGGATCGGGTCTGTACTGTGCGTCTGACCGTTGACGTCGATCGTGAACGCCGGGATTTCCAGCGTCCCGGTTCGCGTCGGCTGAAGCTGGTACAGGTAGATTACCTCGCTGGAGACGATGCCGTTGATGATGCTCGTGCTGCTCGTGATGCTGGAACCGAGCAGTCGAAAGTCATCGAGCACCGGCACGATGGGCTGCGAAATCGTGCCACCGCTTCCCGACCGGACGGTCACGCTGAGCGTCAGGAAGTCGTCGGTGGTCAGCGACGTGCGGTTGACTTCGGCGCGAATAAGCGGCGCGCTTGCCTGCTGGGCGGAAACGGCGGGCGCGCTCGCCAGCAGTCCCAGCGCCAGCAAAACCAGCCAGATCGTCGTTATGCCGCGCCGGGTTGTGCGAAGCGCGGCTCGTCCTGCGTGGGTCACAGCACTCCCTGTTACCAGTCCTCAGCGGGTGGGCCGCCGGGCGCGACGTACATCTGTTGCAAATGCTCCTGCAGGGTTTGCGTGCGGCGGCCAATCGCGGCCAGAAGTTGCCGCGCCTGTTCGGGCGTTAGCTGCTGGTCCGAAGGCGCGCCGGCGGCCAGCGGTTGCTCGGCGTTGGGCGTCGGTTCCTGCTGATCCGGTTCGGCAGGCTGCTCGGTTGGCTGCCCATCCTGCGCCTCCTGCTCCTGCGGATTTTCGGCGTTGATGTCCGGTTCGGGCGTCGCCGTCGGCGGAATGGTCGGCTCGGCCGTCGGCTGGCCCTGACCGTCGCCATCCTGCTCCGGCTGTTCGGTTGGCGGTGGCGTCGGCTCCTGTTCTTCGCCGCCCTGATCCTCGTTCTCGTCGTCGCCCGGCTGCTCCGCCGGTTCTTCGGTCGGCGGCGGCGTCGGTTCCGGCGTCTGCTCCTGTTGTTGCTCCTGCTGCTGTTGCTGTTGTTGTTCTTCCTGCTGGCGCTGGAGCTCGCGCAGGGCCAGTTCCAGATTCAGCTTGGCGTCCTCATCTGTCGGGTCCAACCGCAGCGCAGCTTTGTAGGCTTCAATCGCAGCCGGCAGGTTTTGCGCCTGATAAGCGGCGTTGCCCAGATTGTAGTAGGCGTTGCCGGCCAGATCGTCGCCGGCATAGAACAGCGCCTGCTGGTACTGCGCCTGTGCCGATTCGTGATCTTCCAGCCGGTAATAGGCGTTGCCGGCGTTGTAATAGGGTTCCGGCATTTCGGGCAGTTCGGCCTGCGCGACGGCAAACCGTTCCAGAGCGGCGGCGTAGTCACCTCGATCGTAGGCTGCCATCCCGGCGTTATTGGCCGCCTGTGGCGAATTGGGGGCGCAGGCGGCCAGCGCCAGCGCGGCTCCGGGTATCAGCAGAAGAAAGCGGGTCATCACTCGCATGGTTGCCTCTTAACGCCCGCGGCGCAACGGCGCGCCCAGCGCGTTACGCAACGGCTTTCGCGGTCGCTGCGGCACGCGTTCGGGGATGAGTTCGGCCAGCGCGAACGCCACCAGCGCGACCAGCAGGAAAATCTGGAAGCGTTCGATCAAATCGGTGGCGACCCGGCTCTGGAACTGGCCGGTTTGCAGGTTGTTCAGCTCGCCAAGCAGCGCGTTTAGCTCGCTGCCGTCGCCGGCCCGGTAATACTGCCCGCCGGAAACGGTCGCAATCTGTTGCAGGGTCGCTTCGTCCAGCCGCGTTTGCACGACCTGCCCCATGCTGTCGGTCTTGTAGCCGATCAGGTTGCCGGCCGGGTCATATTCGGGGATCGGCGCGCCTTCTGGCGAACCGAAGCCGATGGTATAGATGATCACGCCGTCGTCCGCCGCAGCCTGCGCCGCCGTGATCGCGTTGCTTTCGTGGTTTTCGCCATCCGTGAAAATCACGATCACCTTCTGCGCGCTGCTATTGTCGTCAAAGCCGGTGAGCGCCACCTGAATCGCTTCGCCGATGGCCGTGCCCTGACGTGAAATGATGCTCGGATTGGCGTTTTCCAGAAAGGTGCGCGCTGTGCCATAGTCCGAAGTCAGCGGGAACTGGATGAACGCCGCGCCAGAAAAGACCACCAGCCCGATCTCGTCGCCATCCAGCCGGTTCATCAGGTCGGCGATATTGCGTTTGGCGCGCAGCAGGCGGTTGGGGCTGACGTCCTCGGCCAGCATACTGTTGGAGATGTCGAGCGCGACCATGACCTGAACGCCCTGCTGCTGGACAAGCTGCGGGGCCTGTCCCCACCGGGGCCGCGCCAGCGCCAGAATGACGAACGTGAGCGCGACCAGCCACAACAGATAGCGCAGGCGGCGCGCGCCGGTGTTGGCGCTGGCGCTCAGCCGTTGTATCAGGTGCGGGTCGCCCAGACGGCGCAGCGCGGCCCGGCGCTGGCGCGATGACCAGAGCAGGAATAGCGCCATGATGGGAACCAGAATCAGCGCGGGCAGGAAGATCGGTGCGCCAAAACTCATCGCTGCTGCCTCATGGTATCTTCCGGAATACGGTCTGGCGCAGGAACATTTCCAGCAGGACGAAGCCGAGCGACGGAACCAGCAGGTAACCGGCGAGTTCCTCGTACTGCGTGAAGTTGGTCACGCTGATTTCCGATTTTTCCAGTTCGTTGATGTTATCGTAAATCTGCTGCAGGCCTGCCGTGTCCTCGGCGCGAAAATACAGGCCGCCCGTCATGTCGGCGATCCGGCGCAGGGTATCTTCGTCGAGAATGCTGTCCTGATAGACGATTTGCTCGCGGCCAAAGATGTCCTGCATGGGGACGGGAACCTGACCTTCGCGGGCCGCGCCGATGGTATAGATCCTGACGCCGAGCGCCGCCGCAGCCTGCGCTGCCGTGATCGGGTCGATCTGGCCTGAGTTGTTGACGCCGTCGGTCAGCAGAATGACGACCTTGCTCTCTGCGTCGGAGTCCTTGAGCATGTTGGCGGCGTTGGCCAGCCCAAGGCCGATGGCAGTGCCGTCCTGAATGCCGAGGTCGGGCGCAAGCTCGATTTGCTCCAGCATACGCTTGAGCACGTTGTGATCGGTTGTCAGCGGCGACTGGTTGAACGCTTCGGCGGCGAACACCACCAGTCCGATGCGGTCAAATTCGCGCTGATCGATAAATTCCTGAATCACCTGTTTTGCCGCTTCCAGCCGGTTGGCCGGTTGGAAGTCGAGCGAAGCCATGCTGCCGGAAATATCGAGCGCCAGCGCGATGTCGATGCCCTGCCCGGTGACGATCTCAAATCCCTGTCCGGTTTGCGGCCGGGCGAGGGCGATGACCATCAGGCTGAGTGTGCCGAGGCGCATGGCCGAAAGCAGCGGCCGGAAGCGCACGCGCCACGACGGCGTCAGGCTTGCCAGCAGGCGCGTGTTGGAATAGCGTACCGCCGCCGGTTTGCCGTTGCGCCGTGACCAGAGATGGCGCAGGGCCAGCAGCGCGACGCCTACCAGCAGCAACAGAAAACCGGGCGATTCAAAGCGGAAGATCACGCCGCGCTCTCCATCTGGATCGAGCGCGCCAGCGTCAGCGTCGGCTCCATGATGACGACGAGCTGCCGCGCACGGGCCGACAGACTGTAGGCGTCTTCGGGCATGGGTGGGTCGTCGGAGAATTTGACGACGTCGCACTCCAGCAGCAGCGCGCAGGCGAATTGTGCCTGCTCCTCGGAAGCGGCGAGGTCGCGCAGCACGCGGCGCAGTTCGGTGGTCGTGCATTCCGTCGCCGGGAACTGGTAGACCTCTTCGAACAACCGGCGCAGAATGGCTGCGACGGCGGCATAATGCTGTTTGAAGTCGCCCGCCTGCAGCAGATTGCGCCCATCCAGCGCGACCAGTTCGTCATAGGCGATCTGGTAAGGCGTGCGATTGTCGACCGGCGTCTGATTGGCGGCCCGGCGGCGAATGAACCGGATGAACGCCGCCAGAGCGATGGTGACCAGCGCGACCGCCGCCAGCACCACGGGCGAGACCATCGGGATGGGCATGGCGACCTGCGGCTTGATGTCGCGCAGTTCGGTATCGTCCGGCGCGCGCAGGGGCGTGACCGTGATCGTCACGGACGGGGCTTCAACGATGGTGATGCCGCCGTCTGTATCGGCCACGCGCACGGCCAGCGGCGGCGTTTCGAACGCGCCGATCTCGAACAGGGCAACATCGACGGTCATGGTCGTCGTTTCAGCGGAACCCGCTGCGCCGACCTTCGGCAGCGAAAAATCGCGGATTTCGAACGGCCCCCACTGTGTGTCCAGTTCCGGCGCAATGACACGCCAACCCGACGGGTGTGTCACTTCCAGCGTCAGCGTTGTCACGTCGCCAATCGTCAGTTCGGACTGAGCTGCCGTCAATCGTGCGCTGACGCCAGCCTGTGCGCTAGCCGGGGCCGCTCTGGAAAGCAGCACGAGCAGCAGCGCGAAAGCGACTTTGAGCTTCATGGTTACGCGCTCCTTCCGCGTGCGGCCATCCGGGCGCGGTTTCTGAAGAAGCGGGTGAGGGCGGCGACGTAGTCATCGGGCGTGGCGACCTTGATACGCTCGACGCCGGCGGCGTTGAAGATGCGTTTCTGGGCGGCTTCGAGTTGACGGCTCTGGACTTCAAAAGCGGCTCGCCAGCCTGCGTGGCTGGTATCTACCCAGACCAGTTCGCCGGTCTCGGCGTCCTCCAGCACCATGACGCCGACATCCTCAATTCGCATTTCCAGCGGGTCGTCGAGGTCGATGGCGATCAGGTCATGCCGCCGCGCGGCGATGTTGAGCGCCGTACGGTATGTTTCGGGATCGCTCAGGAAGTCGGAGATGAGGAAAATAATGCCGCGTCGTTTGAGCAGGCGGTTGGCGGTATCCAGACCAAGCTTGATATCCGTGCCGCGCCCGGAAGGCTCGAAGGCCAGCAGTTCGCGGATCAGGCGTAGCACATGCTTGCGCCCCTTGCGCGGCGGGATTAATAGTTCAATCCTGTCGGTGAAAATGATGAGGCCGACTTTGTCATTGTTGGTGGTAGCGGCGAATGAAAGCACGGCGGCCATTTCGGCGGCCAGCTCGCGCTTGAAGCGGTTGGCCGTGCCGAAATCGCTGGAACCGCTGGCATCGACCGCCAGCAGCACCGTCAGCTCGCGTTCCTCGATGAAGCGTTTAACGTGGACTTCGCCGGTGCGCGCCGTCACATTCCAGTCGATGGTGCGAACTTCGTCGCCCGGCTGGTAAGGACGGACCTCATCGAATTCCATGCCCCGGCCTTTGAAGATCGAATGGTACTCGCCGGAAAAAACATCATTCACCAGCCGCCGGGTGTAAATTTCGATCCGGCGGATCTGGCTCATCAGTTCTGATGACAGCATGGCTTACGGCACGTCGATACGGTTTAGAATTTCCTGGACGAGCTGCGCGCTGGTAATGTTTTCGGCTTCGGCTTCATAGGATGTGATGACGCGGTGGCGCAACACATCGGGCGCGAGGTACTTGATGTCGTCGGGCGTCACATAACCGCGACCCTTCAGGAAGGCGTAGGCGCGGGCGGCCAGAATCAGGAAGATGCCCGCGCGTGGCGATGCGCCAAACTCGATGAGTGGCCGCAGCGCGTCCAGACGAGCGCGCTCCGGGAAGCGCGTCGCGGTGATGATGTCGAGCACGTATTCCTTGATGCGATCGTCAACGTAGATGTTGCGAACGGCGTCGCGCGCCGCCAGAATGTCCTGCGGCGAGACAACCGGGCGGATTTCGGGCAGGGGCGCGCCGGTCATGCGGTCGAGGATCAGGCGCTCTTCGTTGCGCGAAGGATAATCGACCACGACCTTGAGCATGAAGCGGTCGACCTGCGCCTCCGGCAGCGGGTAGGTTCCTTCCTGTTCGATGGGATTTTGCGTCGCAAGCACCAGAAACAGTTGGTCGAGCGGGAAGGTGCTGTCGGCAATCGTCACCTGCCGTTCCTGCATCGCTTCGAGCAGCGCGCTCTGCACCTTGGCCGGCGCGCGGTTGATCTCGTCCGCCAGCAGCAGGTTGGTGAAGATCGGCCCGCGATGTACGCTGAATTCGCCGGTACGCGGGTTATAAATCTGCGTGCCGAGCAGGTCTGCCGGCAGCAGGTCGGGCGTAAACTGGATGCGCGAGAAGCGCGCGTTAATGGCCTGAGCGACCGTCTTGATGAGCAATGTCTTGGCGAGGCCCGGCACGCCTTCGAGCAGGATGTGCCCGTCGGCTAACAGAGCGATCAGCACGCGTTCAACCAGCGGTTCCTGCCCCACCATGACCTTGTTGATCTCGGCGAGCAGGTCGTGGATGAACAGCGTCTGGCGCTGGATGCGCTCCGTTGTCTGATTGTAATCGTATGCAGTCATCGACCGGCGAACTCCAGGCTAACAATACAACGCGACCGTATTTGCATGAAAGCGGCGGGGATTCTCGCCTGCCCGCCGTATAACGACTGACGGTAACCCGCGAATCTTAGCGGCATCGAGCCAGATGGCAACCCTTGATTTCGCATTGGCGTCACGTGATTTGTAACTCTGTCTGACGAAATAGCCTAATCTTCCGCGCCAAACAGACTCACCTGTGGCTCGTCTTCGGTCCTCGATTCCTCCCTGTCGTCGTCCGCGACTTTGGCAGCGCCGGGTTTGGGCGCGGGTCTGGCGTGACCGTTCGAACTCGTAGCGGTGCGGGATGCTGCCGGTTTTGATGTGGCTGACTTTCTGCCCGCCCGGTTACCGCTGGCCTTGGTCGTTGTCGCCTTGGGCGGCGTTGGTTTGGCCTTCAGCGTTTTTTCCAGCTCGCTGATCAGTGTTTCGCTGTTGTTGAAGTCGCCCGTCAGCGGAATGTAGAGCGCTGCGCCCAGCGGGATCAGCAACACGCTCAGCCACGGGCTGCCCATACCGGCGAACATCAGCCCCATCGCCGCCAGCACGCCGTAAATGATGATCTTGTGCTCGCGGCTTGCGCCCTGTGGAACGGCCCCCTTGATGACCGTCGCGCTTCCCTGTCGTTCCAGTCGGCCTCGCAGATAAGTCGTTCGCTGGAAACGCCCGACCACCGCGGAGGTCACGCTGATGCAGAACGAACCGTTTTTCTCGACCCAGCCATCAAGCGCGGGGCGGGTGCTGGTCGGTTTGGCGTGCATGCGGGCGTTGAGGGCGGTGAGCGCCTGAGAAACGGTCTTATCGGTGTACAACACGAACTGCACAAGGAGCTCCTAGAACGTTTGTGCTAACTCTCCGGGGTGATTGTACCCTATGAACGGGTTATCTTCACGTTTTCGACTGCTGGCCGGGGCGGCCTTCCCACAGTTTTATTATGGGTCGGAGGGCCAGACCCGTCAAATGAGGGGGCCGCCGTACAACCCGTTCTTGTGCCGTTCTGACGGGGCGCTTATCTGATTCAAAGACTGGCCGTTTATGCTATGGGGTGATAGGAAAGAGGGGTGACGACGATGTTTGTGCGTAGTTCATTGCCGTGGTGGCTGCCAGGCGCGGCGCTGGTGCTGTTCGGCCTGCTGATTGTGATCTTCCCCGAACTGCTGGCGCTGATGGTGGCAACCGCGTTCATCATGATCGGCCTGACGTGGCTTTCGTTCGGCTATGCCGCGCACAAAGCCCGCCGCGAGCGCAGAACGCGAGTTTACACCTACGACTACTGGCAGCAGTATTTTTAACTGATGACCCTGAAAGCGCCCTCCGCGCGGGGGCGTTTTCGATTCCGGCTGCGCGGGTAGTATCATACCGGGCGGAAATTCGATCATACGACGGAACTTAAGCGATGATGCTCTACGACATCACCCGCACAATCTCGCCGCGTACCGCCGTCTGGCCCGGAGACGCACCCTATTCGGTGACGATGGTCGCAAGGCTGGAAGAAGGCGCGCCGGCTAACCTGACGACCATTACGCTTAGCCCGCACACCGGCAGCCATACTGATGCCTACTTCCATGTCGAGCCACAGGGCGCATATGCAGCCGCCATGCCACTGGACGCCTATCTTGGCCGGGCAAAAGTGGTGACTGTGTCCCGGCGCGATGGCGCGCTGCTGCCTTCGGACTTCGGTCATGTGCAACTGAATGGGGCGGAACGCCTTCTTATCCACAGCCATGTCAGCGACCTGCCGGACGATGTATGGCCGGATGAATTTCCCTATTTGAGCGTGGAATTGATCGACTGGCTGGCGGATATGGGCGTGCGACTGGTCGGGCTGGATTCGCCGTCCGTCGATGACTTCCACAGCGAAACGCTCGATGCACATCACGCGCTGGCACGTCATGGCATGGTCAGTCTCGAATTGCTCCAGTTGCGCGATGTTCCCGACGGCGACTATGAGCTGATCGCGCTGCCGCTGAAGCTGGACGGCGCTTGCGGATCGCCTGTGCGGGCTGTTCTGCGGCCCCTCAGTCTCTAACCGTCTTGCGAGAAAGCCGCGCCGCTTTAACGCCTGCGGAGTGTCAACGCATTTCTACCACAACCAGACTGTATTGCCCTGCGCCGTCATAGCGCGTCGCATCCAGACGATACGTTCCCGACGCGGGAAGCGTGAACAGCACGATCTGCGCGGTGATGCCCATGTCATAGTCGGCGGCGTCATCGTTCCAGGCGATCAGTGTGCCGTCCGGCCCGTAGAGTTTGAGATACGGGTCGAGCGAGCCGCTGAGCGCTTCCATGGTGAAGGTAAAGACCTGTCCCGATTCGCCTTCCAGCAGATAACTGGCGACCGGCGCGGCGTCTGACAACGCGCCGGTAAGCCGGGTTACGCCGGAGTCGTCAAGCGCCAGCGATTGCGTTTCGACGATGGCGAGGCTGTAAAGGCCGTCGCCCTGTACGTGTTCGACCACAACGCTATAGCTGCCCGTGCTCGGAAGCAATTGGCGGGTGATCTGCGCATCGACGGCGCTGTAAAGGTCGAGGCCCATTTGATCGTCGTTGTAAGCGATTTCCGCGCCGTCGGGGCCGAGCAGGCGGATGGCGACGTCGAGCGTTCCTGTTCGGGTGATGTCTACCGCCGAAATAGTCACTTCCCGCCCGGCTTCGCCGCTGTAAGTCCATATCTGGCGCGGCGCTCCGGCGCTGATCGCGCCGTGGACAGGTTGCCCGGCGACCAGTTCGGCTTCGCCGATCCGGAAAGACTGCGCGTGATGTGAGAGCGCGGTCAAATGCCCTCCACTTTCCCGCGAATCGGCGATGATGATCGTACCGTCGGGCAAGGCGGCAAGCGCGGTCGGGTGCAGGACTTCGCCCGGAAGCGGCGCGCTGGCGACCCGCGCTGCCAGCCGCTCTCGCAGATTGCCCGCCCGGTCGAGCACGATTACGCCGCCGCTTGATGACGCGACGACGAGATGGTCGCGGCTATCGACTTCGACAGCGCGCACGTCAGGCAGCGACACGTCCGCGAACAGGGCGCGGTAGTTCCGCCCGTCGAAGCTCAGGCCCACGCCCGTGTCTGTCAGGGCAAACAGATGGCCGGAACGATCCGCCGCCAGCCAGAAGCGTTCGGCGTACAGGTCGGGGCGGAGCGGCAGATTGACGCCGCGCCCAACGAGGCGCACGAACGCGCCCCTGCCGTCATAATCGCTGGCGTAGACTGTGTCGTTGGCCAGTGTGATCTGGCGTGGCTCATTCTCGCCAAAGCCCTCGATCTGCCATAGCAGGTCGCCCGCCGCGGAAAGCGCGGCGACACACCGGCAGCGTGGATTGGCAAGGTAGATGTTGCCCATGCCATCGACGGCCAGATCAACCGCGCCATCCACCAGTTCATGAATCGGGCGGCTGATGATTTCGCCCGTCTCGGCGTTGAGGATGAGGATGTCGCCGGTTCCATGGAGGGCGTAAAGCTGGCGGTTTGGCCCGGATGCCAGCGCGTCAATGCGATTGAGGGGAGTGGCGTCCGTGCCGCCCTGTTCCCACAAGACGCTGTAGCTGTCTCGTAACGGTTCGTTGTCCGCGCCCGGCACGATGCTTCCGGCGATCTGGTCAAAAAGTGGCGCGAACGCGGTTTCCGCGGCGGGGGCGATGGCGGTGACGAGCAGCACGCGACCATCAAACAGGCGGGCGATACGCGCAAAACCGGCGTGCAGTCCATCGGGGCTGGCCCCTGCCAGTTCAAAGCCGGCAGCCGCGGCGAAGGTTATTGCGGACGGCGTGGCAAAACCCGGCGTCCCCTGCTCGGCCAGCGCTTCACTCAATAAAGCGGGCAGCGAAGTTTCCAGCGCAACATGATCGAGCAGCGACAGCGTTATCGTTGCGTTGCCGTCCGGCGCGGCGAGACGCAGCGCCGGGCGTTCTCCGTCAGCCATCGCCACCGGCTCGGGCCACGAGAGGGGTACGAGCAGGGCGAGATCGCCTTCGCGCCATGCAAATGTCTGAAAATCATCCTGAGCGGACAGGGGCAGCGCGGCGAGCAGCAGGGCGACGATAAGGAGCGGAAGGGATCGTAACGTCATCGGCGGCGGTTCCCCGGCAGGGCGGTCAGCGCCGGGGAATGGCGCTGATGACGCGCACACCGGCCGCTTCGACATCTTCACGGCGGCGCGCGACCGGGTCGAGATAGTGGGCCAGCAGCGCCAGCGCCATGCCCGCGACCAGGCCGAGGCCGATGCGAACGAGCGGGCCGAAACGGTCGGCCAGCGGCGGGGGCGAGGCGACGATTACCGGTTCATCGAGGATCGTGACCTGCGCGGGCGCGCCGCCAAGCTGCGGGAAAGCCATTTCGTTGCGGGTTCGCAGCGCTTCAATCGCGGCGTCGGCGATGATCGCCAGTTCTTCCGCGTTGGGCCAGCTTAATACCAGCAAGCCGACGCTGCGCTGGTTGTCCGCCGCGACAGCGATTGCTGCCGGATCAATCGTCAGCCCGCGTTCCGCGGCTTCTTCGGCGGTTGCGCGCTGAAAGCTGTTGGTGCGTACCCAGTCGGTGAAGGCGTTAACCGTCAGTTCCGAGGCCAGCCACACGTCCTGATAGTCGCCATCGCGATTGGGAATGGCGTCGAGCTGTTGAGCCGCGCTGTACCGGATGCTGGTGGTATAGCCGCCGGAAACGGCGGGGTCGCGCCGCAGCATGGCGGGCAGGCTGACCGCTGCCGTGATCACGACCGGAATGAGCACCAGCCACCAGTAGCGCACAAAAATTCGCAGAAAGAGCATCAGTTCCATCGGTGATTTTCCAGAAGCGCGCCGGGCACGCGCGTATTATAGACGCGAACTGGGACGACACAATGCGGGCGGTCAGGATGTAGCGACGCGCGAACGCCGTTGAAACGCTTCCCAGGCGTTCTCGACATATGCTTTGATCGACTGGTTGAAGACCTCGACATCGAACCTGAGCGCGTGCTGCCGGATGCGGTCCGGGTTATAGGCGCGGGCATCGAATGTCGCCATGACGTTTGCCAGCGCCTCGACCGTCATCTCGTTGAAGTGCTCACCGGTTTCGCCCGGAATGACCGTGTCGAGCGCGCCGCCGCCGCCGTAGGCGATGACCGGACGCCCTGCTGCCTGCGCCTGTACCGGCACGATGCCGAAGTCTTCGAGGCCGGGAAAGATGAGCGCTTTCGCGCGCGCCATCAGGCGGGGCAGCTCTTCGTCTGGCACGTATCCGAGGAATTCGACCGTTGGGCCGGCCATGGCGCGCAGACGATCCATGTCGCGCCCGCGCCCGCCGACTTTGAGCGGCAGGCCAAGCCGAGTCGCTGCCTGCACGGCGAGATCAATCCGCTTGTAGGGTATCAACCGCGACAGGACGAGAAAATAATCCTCGACCTCATCCTGCGCCACGGGAACAAAACGCCCGGTTTCGACCGGCGGGTAGATGATGACCGAGTCGCGGTTGTAGAAGGTTTTGATACGCGCCTGAATCTCGGTCGAAATGGCGATGAAATGGTGCACGCGCTGCGCGGCGGCATAATCCCAGCGCCGGAGCACGGAAACCAGCGGGCGAAGCGCGAGTTCGACCGGCTTGCCAAGCCCTTCTCGCGCGATGTACGCGTCGAGGTTCCAGACATAGCGCGTCGGCGCAAGACAGTAGCAGATGTGCAGCGTATCATCGCCAACGCGAAGACCGTGACAGAAGCCGCTTTTGTTCGTCAGCACGACGTCATACTCGGATAGATCGAGCCCGTTCCACGCGAGTGGATAGAGCGGCAGATACGGCTGGTGATGCGTGTGGATTCCCGGCATACGGTCGATCCACAGCGTGTGCAGGTCCCAGTTCCGGTATTCGGCGGGCATCAGCGCGGGCGCGTAAATGCTGGTGTAGACCGGGCTTTCCGGATAGAGAGCGACCAGCGTTTCGAGCACGTCTTCCGCGCCGCCGCGCTGGTTGAGCCAGTCGTGAACGAGCGCCAGCTTCATGGCTGAGTGCTGAGCAACTCGCGCACCGGCTTGAACGTCAGGCGGTGCAGCGGGCAGGGGCCATACTGCCGCAACGCGGCCATGTGCTGCGCGGTGCCGTATCCCTTATGGACGGCGAAACCATACTGCGGGTACTCGGCGTCGAGTTCCGTCATCAGCGTGTCACGCGCGACCTTGGCAAGCACGCTGGCGGCGGCGATCGTCAGCGAACGAGCGTCGCCGTCGATGAGCGAAATCTGTGGATAGCGAGGGAACATTTCGGGCCAGACGAGCGCGTCGAGGAAGAGGCAGTCGATCTGGAACGATGGAAACTGGGCTTCCAGATGTTCGAGCGCGCGGCTCATGGCCAGCTTGGTCGCGGGCACGATGCCAACGGCGTCGACCTCGTTGTTGTCGGCAGCGCCGATGCCCCATGCAAGCGCCGTCGCCTTGATCGTTTCCAGCACGTCTTCACGCTGCCGGGGCGACATATCCTTGCTGTCACGCACGCCGGCCAAAGTGCGGCTCAGGTTCTTCCTGTCGAGCGGCAGGCACACGGCTGCGGCCACGACCGGCCCGGCCCACGTCCCGCGCCCGGCTTCGTCGATGCCCACGATGCGCTCGTAGCCCTGCTCGCGCACGTGGTTCTCGCACAGCAGGTTAGCAGTCGGTCCGCCTTTTTTCATACAGGCCCTTGCGCCAGTTCTTGCGAATGGTCCAGATTTCCCGCAGCATGTTGAGTGAGTCCTGCACCAGCCGCATACGGCTGTCGGAATCGAAATACCACGTAATCGGCACTTCCTTGATTTTATAGCCGCGCCGTTTGGCGATAAACAGCAGCTCGACATCGAAGCCGATCCCGGACATACGCTGGACGCAGAACAGGTCTTCGGCGGCGTGGCGCGTGAACATCTTGAAGCCACACTGCGTGTCCTCGAAGTCGCGAAGCGCCGTCAGCTTGATAATCCAGTTATTGATGCGTCCCATGATATGGCGGTATTCCGGCTCGCCTACCCGCCGGGACTCTTTACCCTCGCGCGTGGCGATCAGAATGTCATAGTTATCGGCGTGCGGCGGCAGAAAACGCACCACCTCTTCAATCGGCATCGAGAGATCGGCGTCGCAGATGAAGCGGTAATCGCCGCGCGCCGCCAGCATTCCGGCCTTGACCGCCAGCCCTTTCCCGCGGGTGTCGACTTCAATCACCCGGACGTATGGATGCGTCTCGGCAAACCGGCGCGCTACCTCCGCCGTGCCGTCGTGGCTGCCGTTTTCAACGACAATGACCTCGCTTTGGTACGGCTGCGTTTTGAGGAAGGCGTCGATTTTGCCCAGGCTGGGGGGGAGGCGTTTCGCCTCGTTATGCGCCGGAATGACAATCGACAGCAAAGGGCGCGTATCAGTGTTCAATCAGGAACTCCATCGCGTTCGCGTGGCTCGGCGGGGCGGCTAGCGTTCTGGCGCGGATAACAGTTGCTCCAGATAGTCCATCGAAACCCGGCGGTTGGCCTGAACCGCGCGGCGTTTTGCCAGCATGCGCGGCAACCCGACGATACCGGCGATCATGCCTTTGAGCCGCGCGCGCGCTGCCTGACCACGCCACGCGCGCAGCGCTTCCAGTGCCAGCCGGGCCTGAGCCAGTAGCACCCGCCGACCGTACTTGCGCCACAGGTCGCCGGGATAGTTCTTCGCCAGAATATAAATCAGGTTGCGCCCGTCGTAATAACTGGCGGTTACGCCGCCACCGGTTGCCGAAAGATGATGGTACACGATCGCTCTGGGCGTGTAAAGACAGCGCCACCCGGCCAGTTGCGCGCGCCAGCCGAGATCGACATCCTCGCCCGAAAAGAAAAAGTCGTCATCCAGCAGGCCGATGTCGTCCAGCATCGCCCGGCGGTAAACGGCGGAGCCGCCACAGGCGCTGAAAACATACTCCTCGCGGTCATACTGGCCTTCGTCTTTCTGCCAGACACCGCGGTTGCCCGCCCTGCCATCGAGGGTGAAATAATCGCCTGCCGTGTGGAACGTGTCGCGGCGGTCGAACAGCAGCATCTTGCTGGCGACGCTTCCGGCATCGGGATAGCGCTCGAAGGTGTCAGCAACCGCCGCCACCCAGTCGGGGGCGACTTCGGTGTCGTTGTTGAGCAGCGCAATGTAGTCGCCGGTCGCTGCCCGAATCCCGGCGTTGCACGCGCCTGTGAAACCACGATTTGCGGGCAGCTCGACCAGCTTCACCCATGGATAATCCGTTTTCAACAGCGCCTGCGAGCCATCGGTCGAGGCGTTGTCGACGACAATCACTTCCACTCGCGGATAGGTCTGGGCTTTGAGCGCGTCCAGACAGGTGGGCAGGAAGTGCTTGCCGTTCCAGTTGGGGATGATGACGGAAAATAGCGGCTGCGTGTCGCTCACGTCACGTCCTTCAGTTGCCCATTGAGCAGCAGCGCCAGCTTGACGGAAAGTCCCTCGCGGTCCCCGTTGTTTGGCAGAACCCGGTGCGGGATTTGCGGCGGCTCGAAGACGGCGGCAATCCGGCGCGCGTCCTCAAGGTCGATCAGATAATCGGAGCGCTGCGCGAAACGCTGCTCGATCAGGTCGGGGCGGCTGGTTACCAGAATGAACTGCGCCTGTGGGAAAGCGCGCAGCACCATCTGGCGGTGTTGCTCTTTCATGAACGCCTGTGCAATGGCGACATGCTCGTGATATTCGGTCAAGCGCCGCGTGACCCGGATCACGCGCTCGAAAAACCGCTGGCGCATGTCGTCGGTCACGGGCAGCTTGCTGGCAAGCGCGTGGCGCATGTCTTCGGGCAGCTCGTGGTCGGCGTCGTGAAAATGAACGCCGTAGTCGTCGCGTAAAATGTGTCCGGCAAAGCTTTTGCCCGCGCCGGGAACGCCGAAAAGGATGAGCAGCATCGTCGGGTAACTGCCTTTAGCGAGACTGCTCAGTCGGTTGTTCGCGGGCGAGAAAGGTATCAACCGCTTCCTGCCACGGGCGCAAACGGATGCCGACGAGCGCCCCGGCCATATTCGCCAGCGCGCTGTAGGGCGGCGGCGTTGAGGGGCGCGACCATTGATGGCTGCTGATTTTCTGTACCGGCGTATCGCCCAGTCCGGCGCGTTCGAGCGCGTAACGCGCCAGTTCGTAGCGCGAGCAGGCGCCTTCATTGACCAGATGGTAGATACCGTAGCGTTCGGTTTCGACCAGCGCGGCAATCGCCTCCGCGAGATCGTTGGTGTAGGTCGGGTTCGCGACTTCGTTAGCAACCACGCGCAGTTGCCTGCCTTCGCGCGCCGCATTGAGCACGCTGTGCAAAAAGTTTGCGCCGCCATGCGCGAACAGCCACGCCGTGCGTACGATGTAATGGCGCGGGTTGAGCGTGATGGTGGCCTGTTCGCCCACCCACTTGCTATAGCCATAGGCGTTTGGCGGGTTAGGCCGGTCGTATTCAAGATAGGGCCGGCTGGCGCGGCCATCGAAGACTTCGTTCGTGCTGATATAGGCCACCGCCGCGCCAACCGCCGCGGCGGCCAGCGCCACATGCTGTGCGCCGAAGCCATTCACCAGCACGGCGCGCTGCGGGTCGCGGGCGCAACCGTCGACGTCGGTCCAGGCGGCGGGATGAATGACGAGTTCGGGCTGCGCTTCCGCGATTGCGTCGCGCGTCGCTGCGAAGTCCGTGACGTCTATCCGGTCGACATCCGTTGCGATCACCTCATGCCGGCGCGCGGTCAGGGCTGCCTGCAGGGCGCTGCCCAGCTTGCCGGACGCGCCAGTTAAAAAGATACGCATCTGATTTCCTTCACTTCATGGGCGTGCGCGGCCTTAGACCAGCCATAAACGGCGCGCACCGCAACAGGGAAACCGCTCTTGTGCGTTTGACCTGCGGCTGTTTCTGCCGTCAGTTTGCCACGAACGCCAAGTTTACGACAGGAAGGCCGAATTAAAAGCGTCTAAAGGCCGGTTTTCGGGCGCTTGGGTGAGGAAGTATCGTCTACTCACTGGTACTCGCTTCCTGCCAGTAGGCAAAGACGCTTTCGAGGTCGTCGCGCCATGCGGCTTCGAGATCCGACATGTCGGCCCCTTGCAGCGCCGACGCTCGAAAGTAGCCGCCTCCCGGCATGCCGGTCGCCTTGGAGACGACGACGGCGGGCAGCACGCCGCGCCCGGCGGCGATTTCTTCGCGGCCAATCTCGGTCAGCAGCCGGGTCATGAGGAACGAGTGGGGATGCACGTAGGCGGTTTCAAGCTGCGCGGCCAGTTCGCTATAGGTGATCGTCTTTCCCGCCCGCGCTGCCGCGATCATGGCGGCGCGCATTTCTTCCTTCACCTTTGGCCATTCTTCGGCGGATAGTTTGTAGACGGCTTTCATGAGGTTTCTTCAGGTTTTTCAGTCTGAACAGCGATTTATCCAGCCAGTCGTCGCTCAGGGGCTGTTCGCGGCCCCGCTTACGGCGCAATCACAGGCTCCCGCGGCAGGAAGATCACCGCGCCAACTTCGATCTGGTCCGGGTTTTCGAGACAATTGCCCTGCACCAGTTCGTCAACGGTGCTGTCAGTCTGCATCGCCAGCAGGCCAAGCGAGTCGCCCGGTTCGACGGTGTAGCTGATCCAGTTCGGCGGCGTGGCCGGGCAGTTAGGATTGACCGCGGGTACGGCGGTAGCGGCGAACGGGTCGCTCCCTGCCGGGTCGGTCGGCAGCACCAGCGGCGGGGGGAGAGTCGGCTGCGGGATGGGCGTCGGCGTGATGGGATCGAGGTTGCACGCAGCGCAGACAGCCAGCACCAGCAAAAACAACAATCGGTTCATCGGGCGTACCGGGCGCATCCTGTGCATCCTCCATCCCTCCCGCCTTTTCCCGGCCTTAGCCTGCGGACGGGCTACTGCATGATCAGCGTGAGCGTCGTTTCGTCGATCTGCGCTTCCCGAAGCGCCAGCTCGCCGCCGCCCGCATTGATGGTGATCTGATTGAGCACGTCGTTGCCGATACGTTCAAATTCCTGAACCGTCCCGGCGAGTTCCGGAGGCGGATCGGTGTAAAGCGTGCCGTTCAGATCGATACCGGCAAACTGAAGCTGCCGCCGCGTGGAGTCGAGCCGTAAGACGACGCCGGCCGTCTGCTGAATGGTGACGCCATACTGCGTGGGTAAGCTGACGTCGGCGAACACGATCGCGCCGCCCGGTTTCAGGTCCAGACGAATATTCTGGAAACGCGGGTCGCCGCCGCGGCAGACCTCGTTTTGCTGGCGACAAATTTCCATCAGCCCATCCTCGGTGAAGGTCACCACAGCGGTCTGCTGGCCGATCGGATCGCTGCCGACAATGACCTCGTAGTATGACGTGTCGGTGGTGATGGTCTGAGAACCGCCGTAGCTGCCGAGATTGACGGTGACCTGCTGCGGCTGGCTGGCGTTCTGTAACTCTACCGTTGGCCGGGGCGGTTCCGGCTGAAAGATTTCTTCGGTTTTCCCCTGCGCCGACATGCCGATGGCGCTTGCCGCGATTTCAGGCAGGCGGGGCGCGAGCAGGACGACCGCCAGCACTATAATGACTGCGAACAGGCCGAGCGCGGTCGCGCAACCACAGCCCAGCCATGCCAGACTGGAATTGCGGCGCGGTCGAACCTCGGGGCGTCGTTGAACATACATAACAAGTGTCCTTAAGGCCGTCACAAGACACGTCATTTTACCTACGAGCGGAGAGATTGCAATGTGCGGCTGCGCTATACTCGCGGAAGCGAATTGAGGAGCCTGAGATGCGTAAATTGCTAATCATTCTGGTTATCGGCTGCATAACGGCGGGTGCGGCGCTGGCGCAGACGGCCCGGCCCGGCGATGCGGGCCTTGGCGACCCGTATTTTCCGCTGTTGGGCAATGGCGGTTATGACGTCCAGCACTATACCATCGACCTCACGGCTGATGTTGAGGACAACACCGTGCTGGCGACCGTGACCATTGACGCTGTCGCGACGCAGGCGCTGAGCGCCTTTAATCTCGATTTTCTGGGGTTTTTCGTCGCCGATGTAACGGTAAACGGCAAGCGGGTGGTTTACGAGCGCGACGGCCGGGAAATGACGTTATTCCTGAAAGAACCGCTGGACGAAGGGGAAGCATTCACCACGACAGTGACCTATTTCGGCGTGCCGGGCGAAGGCGTTGCCGATCCCTATGACGTCTTTGGTCTGGGGTGGGCCAACTATGGCGATGGCGTGTTTGTCGCCAGCGAACCGGCGGGCGCTGCGCGCTGGTTTCCCGCCAACGATCATCCGCTCGATAAGGCGACCTTCACGTTTCGGATCACCGTCCCGGAGGAATACGTTGTCGCCGCCAACGGTCTGCTGCGGGAGACGCGCGCCGCGCGCGGCGGCATGATGACCTATGTCTGGGAAACCGAGTACCCGATGGCGACTTATCTGGCGACGGTGAACATCGGCGATTTCGTCCGTCAGGAGGACGAGGGGCCGGATGGCCTGCCGATCCGCAACTATTTCCCGGCGCAACTGGCGCAGCGCGGCACGCGGGTTTTCGAGAATCAGCCGCGCATGCTGGCGCTTTTCAGCGACCTCTTTGGTCCGTACCCGTTCGAGGCTTATGGCGCGGTGGTGGTTGACACGCCTTTGGGCTTCGCGCTGGAAACGCAGACGCTGTCGCTGTTTGGGCGCGAAGTGCTGTCCGTGTTTTCGTTCGGGCGCGACCCACAGAGTGTGATCGCGCATGAACTGGCGCACCAGTGGTTCGGTAACAGCGTTTCGCCGGCAAGCTGGCAAGACATCTGGCTGAACGAAGGCTTTGCCACTTACGCGCAAGCGTTGTGGATCGAACATGAGCGCGGCGCGGAGGCGCTTGCGGATTATATGCGGGGTCTGTACGCCTATATCTCCTCGCCAGCGCTGCAAGACCCGCGCATCGCTGCGCCCGGCAGCCCGCCGCCCGAAGCGTTGTTCAATCCGAGCGTGTACCAGCGCGGTGGCTGGACGCTGCACGCGCTGCGCCTGCGCGTGGGCGACGAGGCGTTCTTTGAAATCCTGCCAACCTACTATCAACGCTTCGCCTATGGCAATGCCACAACCGAGGACTTCATCGCCGTCGCGGAAGAGGTGAGCGGCGAAGATCTGGATGAGTTTTTCAGAGCGTGGCTGTATGAAACGGAAGTGCCACCCGTGCCGGAGATGGGGCTTCCGCCGGTGATCGAAGACGAGGAACTGGAACAGGCCGGCTAGGTCGAATGCGCCGTCCGACCGTTGGTGACGGGCGGCAGATGTCGCGCAGGTGGCTGCGGGCTAGCGAATCGGCTCCAGCAATTCCTGTACCCAGCGCGTTACTTCGCTATCACCTTCGGACGGATAGGGGTAAGTGAACTGCACGGCGGTTTCGGTCGCCAGCCAGCGGAAAAGATCCATCGACGCCAATAGCGCGCGCTTGATATCGGGGGCGTTATAGTGGGCGAAGGCGTCACCCAGCTCGGCCAGCGCCCGGCTGTCTCCCCATTCTTCGACGAACCGGCCGCTGAACCACGTGTCATAGCTGTGGCTGCTGACGGCACGCGCGTGCCACTCCATCATTTTCAGCAGCAGCCTCTTCATGTAGCCATCACATGAGGTGATCGCGGCCCACAGCTCGCCGCGACGCAGTTTCTTGGCGGTCCAGGCGGCGTGAAACCAGAAGTCGTTAACGACGTTGAGAAACTCGGCCTGCGTTGGCGGCATGTAGGTCGTGCGCGGGCGAAGCGGCAGCGTGATCCGGCTCATCAGCCGGTCCTTGTCGATCAGGACACGGATGCCGCGCCGGATGATATCGACGACTTCGGCAGTCTGAATCAGGCGTGAAAGCTGCGTGTCGGTGACCAGTACGACGTCGAAGTCGTGGCCGCCTTCAAAGAGGACACGTCGCTCAAGGACCCCGGCCAGCGTGGATTCAACATGAGTTGTCCAGACCGGGGCGATTTCCTCAAGCCAGTCGCCGTTGTTGAGATATGGCTGGACATCCCTGACCGTGAGGACCAGATCTATGTCCGACCACGGATCGGCAGGATGGTCGGCGCGCGCGCGCGAACCGATGAGCAGCGCGGCGCGAACGTCCGGCTTGTCCTCCGCCCATGCGACAAAGCGATTGAGCAGTTGCGCATCTTGGGCGCTTGACTGCGACACAGTTCCTCCCGCGAGCAGTGCGAACAGGCGCAACTATACCACAGCCCGACGATTGCGCTTTCATCCGGCCTCGTTGTGTTCAGAGCCGGCAGCCTGCAGCCGGGCGGCGTACTGCGCTCGATAGTATTCCAGATATTCGCCGGTCTTGAGCTTGCGCCACCACCATTCGTTTTCCTGATACCAGCGCACGGTCGCCTCCAGCGCCTGATCGAAGGTGTACTGGCGCTCCCAGCCGAGGGCGCGCAGCTTGTCACAGTTCATGGCATAACGGCGGTCGTGGCCTTCGCGATCCGGCACGTGCCGGATGAGCGACTCGGGCTTGCCCAGCAGGCCCAGAAAGA
>QGUR01000026.1 GCA_003242205.1 Chloroflexota bacterium
CCCGCTGAAATATGGATTGAACGTTTTGTGATTCGACTGGTTGACGAGCACCGTCCCCGGATCGAGGTTCGTATCCGCCCAGGCGCGCAAATCGATGCGCTGGTCCGGGCGCTGGCGTTCCTGAACCAGCGCCCAACTGGCGGCAAATTGTGGCGCGAAGACAAGCGCCGCCACGACGATGGCCGGCGCAGCCTGTCGCAGCTTCCCCAGACGACGAGGCAGCGCGAACCCGATCTGAGCGACCGCCGTGCCGAACAGCACCGCCGCCAGCGGCGTGCCGGGCAGAATATCGCGCAGGCGGCCGTTTTCGCTCATGACGGTAAAGCTGCTCACGCCCCAGGCGTGGGCCGCCATCGCCAGCGCGCACAGGGCGACCGCGCCGGCGTGCGCTGTTGGGTTCCCCGTACGGCGAGCGATGAAAAACGCCGCCACGCCGGCCACAGCTGCAATCACCCAGGCAACGCCGTTCAGCGGCATAATGGTCGACCACAAATTCTCCAGTAGCCGGCCGGGTGTCAGCAGGTTGGCCAATAACCGGCCTTCCGCCTGCTGTGTCACGTTCATCTCCATCTGTGTCGCGTCATAGACGAACAGGAAGAAAGCGCCAACCAGCCCGACCATGATCGCCTGCACGATCAGATAGCGCAGCGCGCGACGGTCGCGGCGCAGCAGGACGAGTGTCACCACGCCGCCCGGAAACAGCAGAAATACAGCCGGATATTTAAAGGTGACGGCAAGCAGCGCGGCCAGCGTGCTCCACACGACCCAGTGACGCCGTTGCGCGTCGAGCAGCGCAACGACCGCCAGCCAGGTTGTCATGGCGCTCAGCATATACACGTGCGGGTCTGCCAGCGCATAGACGCCATGTTCGAGCGCCAGCGGCGACACGGCCCACGCCAGCCCGGCCAGCCATCCGGCCCAGGCTCCGGCAATGCGACGCGCCGCCAGCGCGACAAAAACGAGCGTTAGCAAGCCGGATAGAACCGACAGCAGCCGGTTGGCATACACCGCGCTGGCAGAACCCGTATATCCGAGTGGCTCCAGCACCCACTGAACGAGGATGTTCTGGACGATGGAAGCCGGCGGATAACCGGCCAGATTCCCGATCGGATCGGCCAGCCCGCGCCAAGCCAGCGCCTGCACGTAAAGCGAAGGCTCGTCGGGATGATCGATGTAAGGCAGGGAGAAGTCGAAGCTGAGCAGTCGCAGGGTAGCTGCCAGCAACACAACCGGCAGCAGCCCGAACCAGAAGCGCCTGCGCGATGGCTCTCGCCACTTCGGCCGTGCAATTTGTAAGCACATGGATTATCTTAAGATCGAATACCTGGTTTCATTCTGGCGCTGGGGCGCAGGAATAGCAAGGGTCGTGATCCCACGCACCGCCGAGGATACCGATGGTTGAACATCTTTCACCGGAGCGCCAGCAGCTAGCGGCTGACGCACAGCCAGAGGCGCGGCCCCTGTTGAGTATTGTCATTCCGGCCTACAACGAAGCGGAAGCCATCACGGCGACCGTCGAGGAATTGCTGCGCGTTCCGGAGCTCAACGACGCCGAAATCATCGTCGTTGACGACGGTTCAACTGACGATACCGCCGAGCGGTTGGCGCACTTCGACCGCATTGTGCTGATCCGCCACCGTGCCAACCGGGGCTATAGCGCGGCCATTGCCACTGGAGCCCGGCTCTCAAAGGGCGATTACATTCTCTGGTACGATGGCGACGGCCAGCACCGCCCGGAAGACCTGCTGAAAGTAGCCCGCTGTCTGGTCGAGAACAATCTCGAATATTGCATCGGCGTGCGTGCTCTCGGCAGCGCGGAACCGCGCGAGCGCCGGTTCGGCAAGCTGATCCTGCGGATGGCGGTAAGCATCGCCACCAGCCAGCCGGTCGGTGACTTTAACTCCGGGCTGCGCGGTTTCCGGCGCGATATCCTGCTCCGCTACCTTCATCTGCTACCGACCGGCTTTGGCGCGTCTACCATGACAACGCTGCTGATGCTGGAACGCGGCCACATCGGTCAGGAAGTGCCGATTATCACGCGCAGCCGCATCGGCAAAAGCTCCGTCAGGCAATTCCGTGACGGCATGCGCACCCTCATGATCATTCTGCGGATATTCCTGCTGTTTAAGCCGCTGCTGTTTTTCGGGGCCATCGGAGTGTTCCTGATCCTCGGCGGCGGCATTTACGGCTTTGCCGAGGCGATCACCCAGCGGCAGGGCTTCCCCGTCTTCGGAGCGCTGATCATCATTCTGGGCGTGCAGTCGTTGTTCTTTGGCCTGCTCAACGACCAGATCAGCCATATGCGCCGCGAACGTCTGGACTAAGATGCGTCGAATTACGGGCGCTGCCCGATCCGCCAGCGCTTCTCCACTGCGCCACCTGCTCAATAGCAAATTCAATCAGGATGTGCTGTGGAATGTTGGCAGTCTGGCCTTTCTGGCCGGCGGCGGCGTGCTCATCAACCTGATCATCATGCGCTTTCGCGGTGAAGCGGCGCTGGGCGTCTTCAATCAGGTCTATGCCTTTTATATCGTGCTGTCGCAGCTTGGCGTTGGCGGATTGCAGCACTCGGTTCTGAAGCACGTCTCGTATCATCAGGACGACCGCCCGCTCTGCGCGGACATCACCACCAGCGCGCTGCTGCTGATCCTTGCCATCACCCTACCGCTGATTCTCGCCAGCGTGGCGCTGGCCGAGCCAGTCGGGCGGCTGCTCAACAGCCAGCAGGTCGCGCTGGGCCTTCAGCTTGCCGCGCCGGGCCTGCTGTTTTTCGCGTTCAACAAGGCGTTGATCAACACGCTAAACGGCCTGCGCCACATGCGGGCCTATGCGGTTTTCCGCTCGCTGCGGTTTGTCCTCATTCCGCTCGTCATTGTCGCCGTTGTTGCGCTTGGGCTGGAAGATGCCTGGCTGGCGCTGTCACTGACCGCCGCCGAAGTCGTGCTCTTCTTCGCTCTCGCGGCCTATGTTTTCGGGCGCGCCGTGCCACTGCGCTGGCCACATAAGGCGAACAAGCGCTTTGCGGAACACATCTCTTTCGGCGCTCGCGGTCTGCTCAGCGGCATTCTGCTGGAGCTGAACACGCGGGTAGACGTGCTCATGCTTGGGTTTTTCACTACTGACGCCACAGTCGGCATCTTCAGCTTCGCAGCCATCATGGCTGAAGGTTTTGCCCAGCTTCCTCTGGCCGTTCGCTGGAACGTTGACCCGATCATTGGCCGGTACTTTGCGGAAGGCCGCCATGACCAGATCAGCGCGCTTGCCCGGCGTATCCGCCGTGTGTTTTACCCGATCATGGTTGGCGTTGGTCTGGTCGCAGTCGGCGTCTATCCGCTTTTTTACCGGCTGATGACTGACGGCGTGGAACTGAGCGCTAGCTGGCAGGTTTTCGCCATCATCATGCTCGGCGTGACGCTTGGCGCGGGCTACCGGCCCTTTTCGGGCCTGCTGCTGCAAGGCGGCCGCCCCGGCAGTTATACCGCTTTTGTCGTCGGGCTGGTGTCCTTCAACGTCGTCATGAACGTGCTGCTGATACCCAACTTTGGCCTCTACGGCGCGGCAACCGCCACGATGATGACGCTGGGCGCTGAAGCGCTGCTGTTAGTCGTGCTCGCCCGGCGCATGTTCGCCGTACGTCTGTGAGACACCAGTTGATACCCGGTCACCGGGAGGAAGGGCCCGGCCCTGACCGGCATCACCATAGCTGATCGTGGTTGCGTACTCCGCGCTTCCATGCCAGCATATGGCTGAACAGCTTAGGTCAGATAAAAGCCCGCTTTCTGGAAAACGGTCTTAACGACAGGGAGTTATTTCCAGCTCTGTAATATAATGATCTGCGAATTACAAATCTAACGGTGAAGTTTGGATAAACCTCAACTTGCCCAAAGCCGGACAACATGTTAGGTTACTTCATGAGTTCGCCGCCATTCTAAATGGTAGATTGAGCCAATCTTAATGAAAGACCACATCACTTTACCCGCCTGGCGCGAGTGGGCAGTTTTCGGCTTGAAATGGCCGATTCTGCTTCTGTTCGCGGCGGCGGTGTATGTTGTTCGTCTGAACAACGGCGTTGCCGCCCCCCTCAACAGCCTGCTCATCCCCCTCATCATTGGTTCAGCTGCCAATGCGCTCCTCGCCGCCGTCCTGCTTCTGCGTATCAACGCCGCTGTCGCGCCGGCCATCATTCTGGGCGACCTAGCGACACTAGGCGCGTTCACGGTGTTCGCACCCTACCCGCTGCTGATCGTCGGCATGGCTAGCGCGCTGCTATTTACCGGCATGCTGCGTTTGAGCGCGTTTGCCACCGCCCTGCACGCAGCCGGCTTGGTTCTGATTGTGGTCGTCGCTGCGCTGCTGGGGCAAGGCGCCACAGACCAGTCGCTCATGACCGCAGGCGAGTTCCCACTGATTCTGCTCAGCCTGATCGCGCTGGTCATTGTGGCCATTGCCGGCAGTTTCACGCTGGAGCGACAGATAAGCGCGCAACAGAAGCACATCATCGCCTTGAGCAAAGGCGAAACGGAAGAGCTGAACCAGATGCGCGAGCGGTCGCGGGCGATTTACGAACTCGCGACGACCATCAGCTCCACGCTGAATTACGAGCGCATTCTGAACGCCGTTCTCGAAGCCGGGCATGTTGCGTTGAAGCTGGGCGATGAAGGCGCGCTAACAGCCGCCGTGCTGTTATTCCGCGGCAACGAACAGGGCCTGTATGTCGCCGCTTCCCGCCGGTTCACACGCAACGACGAAAAGGTTATCGTGCCGGGTACAAAAGGCATCATCGGCGAAGCCCTGCGCGAAGCGACGCCGATTTTCGCCAATAACATCAGCGAGGACCCGGAGCTGCAGTATTTCACCGCATTCCAGTTTGTGCGGTCGGCGCTCTGCGTGCCGCTGCGCGCCGGGTACGACAATTACGGCGTACTGCTTTACGGCAGCGACGAGGAAAACGCCTTCGACGAAGAGCAGGGCGAACTGCTGTCGGCCATCGGCAGCCAGGCGACGATTGCCATGCAAAACGCCGTGCTGTACAACAGCCTGCTGCTCGAAAAGCAGCGCATTGTCGAAGTCGAAGAAGACGCGCGCAAGAAGCTGGCGCGCGACCTGCACGATGGCCCGACCCAAACGGTATCGGCCATCGCCATGCGTATCAACTATATCTCCCGCCTGTTGGAGCGCGATCCTGCACAGGTCCCCAGCGAACTGCGGCGTGTCGAGGAACTGGCACGCAATACCGTTAAGGAAATCCGGCACATGCTGTTCCTGCTGCGCCCTCTGGTGCTGGAAACGCAGGGCATCGGCGCGGCGCTGCAGCAACTGGGCGAGAAAATGCTGGAAACGCACAACCAGAAGGTCGCCGTGCGGCTTGGCCGGGATGTCGAAGGGCTGCTCGACGCGCACAAACAGGGTGTGCTCTTCTATATCGTCGAAGAAGCGGTCAACAACGCCCGCAAACACGCCAAGGCAGATCTGATCACCGTTACGATGGGCCGCAAGGACCAGATGCTTATCTGCCAGATCAAGGACAACGGCGTCGGCTTTGACCCGCAGGCGGTGAACACGAACTATGAAAAGCGTGGTAGTCTGGGCATGGTCAACATGCGCGAGCGTGTCGCCCTGCTCGAAGGCACGTTCCGCATCGACAGCGCGCCTGGCAAGGGAACAACGGTGACCATTTACATCCCGCTCAAGTCCAAGCCAGCGCACCAGGTCGAACCGGCGAACAGCAACGGCAAACCGTCGACAAAACTGGCGATGGCGGTCACTGAGCGTTACGATGTTATGCGTTAGCCGTCTGCGAGCCTTCTCACTGCCATCCGCATGAGTCCTTCCGAACTTGCCGCTCTGCGCGGCGAACCCAGTTACGTTTGGCGCGCCGGGCAGGAACGCCGTCTGGCCATGATCGCGCGTTGGGCCGCACTGGATGACGCTTGCGTACTGATCGCCGGTTGCGGCGTTGGCATGTATGCCGGTGAAATCAGTCGTCGTTACCGCGCGCGCGTGGAAGCCTTCGATATCGAAGCAGAGCGCGTGGCGGAAGCGCGAGAACAGACGCCCCACGCGCTAGTCGCCGCCGCCGAAGCCATTCCCTATGCCGACAACCTGTTCGACACCATTCTCTCGCACGAAGTGCTTGAACACGTGCAGGACGACCGGGCAGCCGTGCGCGAGATGGTGCGCGTTCTGAAGCCTGGCGGTCGTATCGTCATCTTTGTTCCCAACCGCTGGTATCCGTTTGAAACACACGGCCATTACTGGCGCGGCCAGTACCACTTCGGCAACACGCCCCTGATCAATTATCTGCCGGATATGTTGCGTGACCGGCTCGCCCCCCACGTGCGCGCCTATACCGCGCGGGGATTGCGGCGGCTGTTCGCGGATACGCCCACCCGCGTCGTGACGCACTACCGGATCTACGGCGGTTACGATAACATCATCGCCCGGCTGGGCGCGCGTGGGCGTATCCTGCGCGATACGCTCTACCGGCTGGAAGGCACGCCGCTGGATACCTTTGGCTTATCGCATCTGCTGGTTGTGGAAAAGGCCGGTTAGCCCGATCCGGTTTCCCCGTTGCAGAGGCCGCGATTCAATCGAAGAAAACCGGCAGGTGGCCAAGCGCCACGATATTCGACCACTTGGCGCGGTCGCCTTCGGTGAAAATCGCCGCCTCGACGACGACATTCGCGCCCACCTTGTCCATAATCAGGCGCATGCCCTGCAGGGTGCTGCCGGTGGAAATCACATCGTCAACCAGCGCGACCCGCTTTCCGGCGACCAGGTCGCGGTCTTTTTCATCCAGATACAGCGTTTGCGTCTCGCCGGTTGTGATGCTGAGCGTTTCCGCACTGAGCGCGTCACCCATGTAGGGCTTGAGGGATTTACGGAGCACCACGTAAGGCAGGTTCATTTCCAGCGCGAGGCCGTGCGCCAGTGGAATGCTCTTGGCTTCCGGCGTCACCAGCACTTCGACCTCATATGGCTTCAGCGCCTTCGCCAGTTCCCGGCTAACGGCGGATACCAGTTCGGTATCGCCGAGGATGTTCAGGATGGCAATCCGTACACCGGGCTTGATGGCAAACAGCCGCAGGTCGCGATGAACGCCCGCAACCTCAACAGGATAAGTCTCGTAATCTGCGCTCATGGAAGCTCCGAAAAGGGGTTGTGATCCAAAAACGGCGCTATTTTAGCACACTTGGCGCGTGATTACGGGCCTCATCGACCATGACATCCCCGACAATGCGGCCATCGACCAGCGTGATGACGCGATCGGTGCTGTTGGCGATTTGCTGGTCATGCGTCACGACGACTACCGTCGTTCCCGATTCGCGGCGAATGTCCTGAAGCGCCTCCATGACCATCGCGCCGGCCTCGGTATCGAGGTTGCCCGTCGGTTCGTCTGCCAGCAGCAGCGGCGGGTTATTCGCCAGCGCGCGCGCAATCGCCACACGTTGCTGCTGCCCGCCCGACAGCTCGGATGGCCGGTGATGGAGGCGGTCGCCCATCCCCAGCAGTTCCAGCAGTTCGCGGGCGCGTTTCTCAGGATCGAATTTGCTTTTGCGCGCAAACTGGATCGGTAGCGCGACGTTTTCCAGCGCCGTCAGCGTCGGGATCAAATTGAAGAACTGGAAGATAAAACCGATCTTCTCGTTGCGAATTTCGGTCAGTTGATCCTCGTTCATGTTGGTGACGTCGATGCCGTCGATCTCAATCGTCCCTCGTGTCGGCTTGTCCAGACCGCCGATCAGGCCCAGCAGCGTGCTTTTGCCGCTTCCCGAAGGCCCGACAATGCCGACCATTTCTCCGGCATAGATATCAAGGTTGACGCCGCGCAACGCATGCACGACAACCTTGCCCAACGGCAATTCCTTGCTCAGATCGCGGGTGCGGATCACGGTTCGCGAATCGGTCATTTCACCGCTTATCTCCATCTTCTCCTGCGCGTTCATGGATGCTTTGTTATGGCACACTTTATTTACGCAGGAGCGCGGACAAGGTTGCACTTCCCGTCCCGCATTATAACGCCTTTAGATTTGCCGGAACGCAAAGCCGGGCTTCGGTGCCCGGCCTGTTTGCTTATGTATGAAGTTGTCAGAAGCGATGCATTAGCTGAGGTAATCGCGCAGGTTATGCGCCAGACGTGGATGACGCAGACGACGCAGCGCCTCTTTTTCTAGCTGGCGAATACGCTCACGGCTGAGGCCAAACTTGTTGGCGATTTCCTCAAGGGTATGCGGTTCACCGCCACCCAGCCCAAACCGAAGTCTCAGGATGTGGCTCTGGCGCGGTGTCAGTTCGCTCAAAACCTCTTCAATCGTTTCCTGGAGCAGATGCTGGGTTGCCGCTTCTACGGGACTCGGAGAGTCCAGATCCTCAATGAAGTCGCCGAATTCGCTATCGCCATCATCGCCCACGGGACGTTCCAGCGCAATCGCGTGCTGGCTGGCGTCCATCATGCTGCGAATGCTTTCCGCAGGCAGTTCCATCTCGGCGGCAATCTCTTCCGGCGTCGGACGACGGCCGAGAGATTGCTCAAGCGACTGGGCTGTGCGGTACATCTGGCGAATGCGTTCGGTCATGTGGAGAGGAATACGGATGGTGCGGGTTTTTTGCGCGAGGGCGCGGGTGATAGCCTGGCGAATCCACCATGTTGCATAGGTGCTAAAGCGATTGCCACGCTTGTAGTCGTACTTGTCGACCGCGCGCATCAGGCCGACATTGCCTTCCTGAATGAGGTCGGGGAATGGAAGGCCCTGGCCCATGTAGCGCTTGGCGATGCTGACGACGAGCCGCGTGTTTGCGCGCCCCAGATGCTCTCGCGCTGCCTGCCCATCCATAATCAACCGATCAGCGTGCAAGGCCAGCGCCTCGTTGTAGAGTTCGGGGTTTTCGCGCATTTGCCGCAGGGTTTCGCGCGCCTGCTTGCCAAGTTCGATGCGTTTTGCGAGTTCAATCTCTTCCTGGGCTGTCAGGAGGGGTTCTTGCGCCATCTGGCGGAAGTACAGCCCGACCGGGTCGTCTGCGGAGACGGCGTTGATATCGCCAACGCCCGGGTCTTGTAGAATTTCCTCCGGCTCAAACTCCATGTCGAGGTCGTCCACCATCATCAGACGGTCCGGCGCTTCACTCTCCTGACGGAGTTCAATGCCGAGTTCGTCCAGTTCGTAGAGCAGAGCCTCAATCGCGTTTACATCGTCACCATCCTCATCCAGCACCTCTAGCACGTCTTCGAACGTCACGTAGCCGCGTTGATCGGCCCTTAACAAGAGTTCTTGTATCACGCGAATTTCCTGCCTCCTGAATAGAGACTGGTTGATACCTTTGTTCGTGCAGGGCGCACAAACCCGACAGGAGTGAGTCAACTGTCCTATTCTAGCATAGACCAACGGGATTTGTGAATTAATCGTGAATAAACGCACACTTGAGCGAAGATTAACGATCGTTTTGCATAAAAGACGCGCCGCCGTCAGCCTTCGCCGTCAACAGGGCCGCGCCTGTAGGAGCGCGGCCCTCTGTGCTATCGGGATTATTATGGCCGGCAATCGCCACTCAGTTCCAGATATTCGGCGTTGATCCAGCCCGGCGAACCGCGAAAGTCGATGCGATACCAGTTGCCGGCTACGCCGGTCGCCCGCAGGCGCTGGCCATCTTCAAACGTCCAGCGGATGCGCGCCAGCAGACTTGGCTCGCGGCGCAGATGCAGGCCGTTAAAGGTCGTGATCACTTCACAGTTCGTTAGTTCGATGACCGCCGCCGGGTCGGCAGGCGCGAAGGGGTCGTCCTGACCGACCGGGCTGCCATCCGTCGCCAGACAGTCGCCCATCGGCGTGACATGCAAGGCGGAAATCCAGCCCGGCGAACCGCGGAAGTCGATGCGATACCAGTTACCCGCAATGCCGGTCGCCGTGAGAATCTGGCCGTCCTCAAACTGCCAGCGAATGCGCGCCGTCTGGCTGGGTTCACGGCGCAGGTAAAGACCGTTCACCTTGGTCACCACCTGACAGTTCGACAGTTCAACCACCGTCGCCGGATCGGCAGGTGGAACCGTGATGTTAGCCAGTGAAGCGCCTGCTGCCCCTTCAGAAGGCAGCGGGCCGCCGGGAGGCGTTAGCATGACGATGCCGGCGCGCGGCACATCGGCGCAGGAATAGCCATCGATGACCGTGCCAACAGACGTCGCAGTGGCTTCGGGCGACTCCGTCGCTTCCGCGTTGGGGGACGACGGCTGCGAGACTGCCGTCAGTCTGGTCAGCGTGCGGCTCAGATCGTCCGCGCCGAGGAACAGCACATCGCCCTCCCCACGCAGGCAAACCCGCACCGGCGTACGGAACTGCCGCCACGTCTCCCCTTCCGGAAACATGCCGACCAGATCAACGGCGTGAATGACGTCGCGCTCAATCGCTTCCTGATTGCCGATCTCGGCCAGCGACGTGATGACATTGCGATCCTGAACGATCATACGGCAATAGACATTGCCCGTCAGGTTGCGTGTCTCATCGAAAATGTTGTTGATACTTCCCGTAATGATCAGCGCGTTCTGCGTGACGTTGGCCGCTTCTTCGCAAATGAACTGCGTTGTGTTCTGAGCCATGACTCCGGTCGCGCCTGCAAACGTCAGGGCGCACAGGGCCAGCACAAACAGCCATCGTTGTCGCATAAGAACATCCTCCCAATGTGCAGACGGCGGCATTATAACGTGAAATTTGTAAAGCAACTTGCGCGAATGCTTGCATTCGCCCGAAAGAGCAAGGCCGGCATGTTGCTGCCGGCCTTGAAGCCCGCGCGAATGTAGCGCAAACGCTCAGGCATTAGGGAGCAGGTTCCCCCTGATCGCGGCGTATGTAGTTCAACTGCGATAGCGCCCGCACCTGCTGGTCGGCGCGATAGCTGCTGCGAACAAGCGGGCCGCTTTCGACCCAGCGGAAGCCCATCTCAAGCCCGATTTCCCGAAAGCGGTCGAATTCTTCCGGCAGGTAGAACCGTTCTACCGGCAGATGTTTCTTGCTCGGCTGCAGATATTGGCCGATGGTCAGAATATCAACGCCCCGGTCGACCAGATCCTGCATCACGCTAACCACTTCGTCGAACGTTTCGCCCAGACCGACCATGATGCCACTCTTCGTCAGCACCAGCGGGTCCATGCGCTTGGCGTTCTCCAGAGTCGCCATGGCCCATTCATAGCGGTCCTGCGGCTGCACCTTTTTGAACAGACGCGGCACGGTCTCGACATTGTGGTTCAGAATTTCGGGCTGCGCGTCCATGACGATCTTGAGCGCCGCCTCGCTGCCCTTGAAATCCGGGATCAGGACTTCGATGCTGCATCCCGGCTGAAGCTGGCGAATGCGGCGAATGACCATTGCGAAAATCGGCGCGCCGCCGTCGGCGCGTTCATCGCGGTTGACGCTGGTGATGACGACGTGACGCAGGCCCAGCGCGCGCACGACTTCGGCAATACGATTCGGCTCGGCCCAGTCGAGCGGGCTGGGGCGGCCCGTCTTGATATCGCAAAAACCGCACGAACGGGTGCAGGTATCGCCCATCATCAGGAAGGTCGCCGTGCCACGCCCCCAGCACTCGCCGATATTGGGGCACTGCGCTTCCTCGCAGACGGTGTGCAGGGTCTGCCGCCGCATCAGGTTATAGACGCGCTCATAGTTTTCGCCATGGGGGGCGCGCACTTTGATCCACGGCGGACGCCGTCGCGGGTGCGCCGGATCGGGTTGCCAGCCCGGACCATCAGCCACGGGAATGGCATTCGGTTGGATGAGATCGGTCACAGTAAGTCTCCGTATCGCTCAACACGGCGATTATAACGCGCTCGACCGGCAAAGGCCTGTCTTGCCAGGATCGAGGTCACGGCATCTGCTGGTAACTTAGGAACCAGTCTTCCGTCGCGGCGGGCGAGTCGAAATAGTCGCTCCAGGGCCGGGCGCTGCGCTCGACAATTTCGCGCAGGCTCTCCAGCCGCGCCGCCGCCGTTTCGCGCAGGAAGCGCGCGCGCTCTTCGGGCGACAGCGTAATCGCCTCTTTCCAGATCGCCCTGCCGCCCAGAAAACCGCTCGCGCCCGCCGCGCACGCCACCTCGACCTGTTCCCGAAAGACATCGTAATCGACGCCCGCGCTGAGCAGCACCCACGGGACCGGAGAGGCTTCGGTAAGCGCCTCGCATGCCCGCTGCCAGACCGCGCGATCCGGCTCATGGCGGACATCGACGGGAAATTCCAGTTTGAGCACATCGACGCCAAGCCCGCCCAGTCGCCGGGCAGTCTCCAGCGCCAGTTCAGGGCGCTGCGCGGCAAATTCCGCGCTGCTTTCCGGCACGGCATCGTTCAGGCTGTAGAGCAACGGCTCGACGAACAGCGGCAGATCGTACTGGCGGCATTGCGCCGAAATCGACCGGACGGTTTCTTCAACCTCGCCTGCCGTGCCGGCTTCAGGATGATAATAGACCAGCAGCTTAACCGCCGACGCGCCCAGCCGCTTGATCTTGTTGATCGTCCAGCCGTCCATAAAATCGACCCGGCGCTCGGTCGGATTACCGGCGTAGCCTGTCTTTTCAATCGCCATCAGCAGCCCGGTGTCTCCGGGCATGTCCAGCGCCGCCGCTAAGCCGTAGATCGGGTCGAGCAGCACGGCATCGACATACGGCGCAAGCGCGACCACCACATCGCGTTTGATCTGAGCGGCGGTTTCATAAGACGCATCCGGCGGAAGCATACGGCGGTAGTTGCCACGCTGGTCGAAGGCGAGAATCGAAAACCGGTTGCTGTTGCTGCTGGTCGCCTTAAGTCCACGCCAGACCCCCGGTGATGTGCTGATGCCCATGTTGTTCACGCCTTTTTCTCTGCACTGCGAATATACCCACAGTATAACGCGCACAGCCCGCGCGGCATACGCGGCAGCTTTCCGGCTGGTGGAAAGCCGGCTTGCCTGCCCCGCCCGTCTGCGCTACCCTGCTGGCTGATTCAGCCTGTATCTCAGCCTAGGTGCGAACAAAGGTGGTTGGCATGACGCTCGGAATTGGCATTATCGGCGCGGGTTCCTATGGCGAGGAACATGCCAAAGCCATCCGCGAACTGGCGGATGTCCGTCTGGTGGCCGCCTCGCGAACCAATGCGGCCGCGCTGGAGGCGTTCGTAGGCCGCTACGGCGGGCAGGGCTACACCGATTATCGAGCGCTGCTGGCCGACCCAGCGGTTGACGCGGTCGTGATTGCCACGCCACATCACCTGCACACGCCGGTCGTGGAAGACGCGGCGCGAGCCGGCAAGCATATTCTGCTGGAAAAACCGATGGCCCCTACGCTTGAAGAATGCGACCGCATTCTGCGAGCCACCGCCGAAGCCGGCGTAACGCTCATGCTGGGGCATGTGAACCAGTTTGCGCTCAGCTACCGCACGGCCAAAGCGCTGCTCGAATCCGGCGAGATGGGCGAGATTATCCTTGGTGTCAGCACCATGTCGAAATTCTGGTTCGAGCCGAACCGGCGCGACTGGCATCTGGACCGTGCGACCGGCGGTGGCATGTGGATGACCGCGGGCATTCACTGTCTGGACAGATTGACGTGGCTGGTCGGCAGCCCCATCACGCAGGTTTCGGCGCAGTTCGGCACGCGCTACCACCAGCAACAGGCTGACGACACCGGGCTGATATTCGTGCGCTATGCCAATGGCGTGGCGGGAACGATCGTCAGCGTTGGCTATTCGATTGGCGCGCCCAAACACTTAACCGAACTGACCTGTACCAAGGGAATGCTCAATATCGACTACGTGAGCGGCGTGAGCATTGGCCGCGACGAAAAGTGGCAGCCGGTTCCCAACTCCGGACTTCAGGATTGGATGCACGAAGCGCTGGTGCGCGAATGGGAAGCGTTCATTCGCGCCGTCTGCCACGGAGAGCCGCCCGCCGTTTCCGGCGAATACGCACGGCACATCATGGCCGCTGTTTTCGCCGCCGAAGAGTCCTCGCGGATGCAGCGTGAAGTGAGCGTATCATAATCCCCTCATGACCGACTACGCTTATCGCTGGAACCTGAGCCAGCTTTACCGCCTTGAGGAAAGCAACCTGATTGTGCCGGAACCGGCGCTGGCCGGCAACAGCCTGAGCGTCTGCTTCTGGTTCAAACCCGATCGCCGTCTGGACGTGCGCGTGCTGCTGTCTCAGGGCGATGCCGAACTTGACAGCAAAGGCTGGCGCTTCTTTCTCGACGATCGCCGCCTGTTCTTCCGCGTTGTAACCGACCGGCAACAGACAGCAGAACTCTCGACACCCGTTGGCGACAGCGATGAATGGATACACATCGCCGGGATTATCGACTGGCAGACCGGTCGCATTTTCGCCTACCGCGATGGTGAAGCCACAGGATGGCAGCCCGGCCCTGACAGCATTGATCCGAACAGCCCCGCACCAGCCGGCCTGCCGCTCATCATCGGTGGGTACACCGATCCGGCGGGCGGCCATTTCGATTACACGTTCGGGCGCGGCGGCGATGGCAGGCTGGACGACGTGTGCCTGTACCGTCGCGCGCTGCAAGCCGCCGAAATCGCCAGCTTTTTGCCGCCGAACCGCCAACCGCCGGATGCCACGTTCAACCTTTCCACATCGTCGACCGTCGCTCCGGCGACCATTCAGGCCCGCGCAACGTCTGTCGACAACGCGCTCGGCTGCTTCTGGGATTTTGGCGACGGGCAACGCGCCTTCGGGCCGGAAGTCGCGCACACCTACGCCTATGCCGGACAATACGCGCTGCGGCTAACCGTACTCGGCGCAAATCATGTCGAAAGCACGAGCGAGCAGACGGTGACGCTGGCGGGCGAAGCCAATCCGCTGGTTTACACGCCGGTCTTTATCAACGGCGAGGAAGGCCATGCCTGTTATCGCATCCCCAGCATCGTGCGCGCTAACAACGGCGACCTGCTGGCTTTCGCCGAAGGCCGCGTCGAAAGCTGCAGCGACTCGACGCGAACCATCCACATCGTCATGAAGCGCAGCGCCGACAACGGCGCGTCTTGGTCGCCGCTCCAGATAATCGGGCGCAACGTGATTGACGGCGTGGAATATGCCTGCAACAACTGCTCGCCGGTTGTCGACGCCCGAAGCGGCCGCGTGCTCGTGTTGTTCAATCAGGCGGAGATGTCGGAATGGGATCTGGCGCAGGGGCGGGGCGACAGCCGCATGATCTGCGCCGCCAGCGACGACCACGGACATACCTGGCGCTACACCGACATCACCGCACAGGTTCACCGGCCCTATCGCCCGGAAACGGGCAGCAACCCACTGGAGGCGTGGCGCGTCCAGCGGCCTACGCTGGGTCATGGCCTGCAGCTTGCACGACCGCCACACGCCGGGCGACTGATCCACGCAGGCATGATTACAGTCGGCGAGCGCAGCGTCTTTCAGTCGCAGAACTATCTCTTCTGGAGCGACGACGGCGGCGAAAGCTGGCAAATCGGCGGTGTCGCGCCCGAAATCGGCCTGAACGAAGCAACGCTCGCCGAACTCGAAAACGGCGACCTGCTCATCAACAGCCGCGCGTATGCGGACGAGAAACCGCGCGGCTTTCGCGCCGTGACCATTGCCCGCCTTCACAATCACGGCGTAACCTTTGGCGCAACACGCCTCGATACCGCGCTGGTCGATCCCGCGGTGCAGGCCAGCCTATTACGCTATAGCTGGAGCGATGATGCAGCCACCGGCAGCCGGAGCCGCCTGCTTTTTTCCAACCCGGCCCATCCCCGCGCGCGCCTCAACCTGACCGTGCGCTTGAGCTACGACGAAGGCCAGACATGGCCCGTCTCGCGTGTGATCGACCCCGGCCCATCGGCTTACAGCGATCTGGTCGTACAGGCAGACGGCAAAATCGGCGTGTTGTACGAACGCGGCAATCAAGGCGGCATCTGGTATGTATCCTTTACCCTCGACTGGCTGACCGGCGGGAAAGACCGTGGCCCGGCGGTGATCTGAGAACAGGAGACGCCATGCGTCTGGCAACATTCGTCGTTGAAGGTCAGGAATGCGCCGGCCTCGTGCTGCCCCACCCGGCAACCCAGAGCGATTGGGTGTTCGATCCGGCGCTCGTCGAAGCGCGGCTGCAACTCTACGCTTCACGCGGCACATCGCCCTATGCCGTCACCCGCCCGCCGGCTCTTGGTGCGCCGTGGCCGCGCGATATGGTCGGGCTGCTGAGCGCTGGCGATCGAGTAACCAGCGCCCTGCGTCGTCTGGACGATTTTCTGCGCCGCTTTCTGGAACAGGCCGACGCCTATATTCTGCAGGGCGCTGGCTGGCCGGTCGCGAATGTTCGCCTGCGCGCGCCGGTGCCACGCCCGCGTCTCTTTTTCGGACTGGTGCAAAACAGCCCGACCGTGTGGCGCAATACGCCGGAAAGGACACATCTCAATCTGTTTCCACAGGGCCACCAGCGCCCGCAAGGCTCGGTAATCGGCCCGGACGACCCGATCCTGCTGCCGCCGACCGAACGGCTGAACGGCGGTTGGAACCCGGAACTTGGCGTCATCATCGGCAAGGGCGGGCGCGACATTCCAGTGGGAGAAGCCATGCGCCACGTCGCCGGGCTGACCATCGTTTCGGACGTCACGTTCGACTATTTCCGGCAGGACATGAACCGCCAGCCCGGCCCGCATGACTGGTTTGAAGACGCCATGTCCTCCTGGGGCGATAAAAAATCGGACGCGCGCACGCCGATGGGCCCCTATCTGGTGACGCTGGACGAGATCGGCAATCCCTACGACCTGCTGATCTACACACGTCAGGATGGTCTGCTGCGCGACCGCTCGCATACCGGCGCGATGAGCCTCGGCATCGAGCGCACGATAAGCTGGCTGTCGTCTTTCCGCGAGTTACACGCCGGCGATGTGCTGCATATGGGCACGATGGGCTACGACGGTTCGCCCGTGAACGAAACGATGCTCGCCAGCGGCGAGTCGATCATCGAAAGCGAGATCGAGAAGCTTGGGGTGCTGCGTAACCCGCTGGCGCTGCTGCGGGATGAAAGCGAACGGGAGCGCAGGGTCTTCGTCGCTCCGGCAGTTGCCAGTCTGGTCGATCAGGGTCGCACTGCCATCGCAGCGCCCGATCAATGGACACCTGCCGACGCACGGCACTTCTGGACGGTGTTCGGCAACCGGCGCGACGATACGACGCTGCCACAACGGCCCTATCCGCGCTTTCTCAACGCGCCTGCGACAGCGCTGGCTGCGGACGGCCACTCGGTCGTGCTGCCGGCGCGGGCGACATCGTTACGTATTGCCTGCGAGCTGGCCTGCGTCGTTGGCCGGCTTGCGTCATGCGTCGAAGAGGACAGAGCCGAAAACTATGTGCTGGGTTACTGCGTCGTGGCGGCGATCTACGACTCATCGTTTACTGACGCGGTGATCGAACCGGCGACGCCTCAGGAACGCCATCTGCCTGCCGTCTACGCTCGCTGGGGAGATGGCTTCAACATCATTTCGTCGCCGCTTGCGTTACCGGCCGCTGAAGTCGTCGGACGCAATGGCGTCATCGAGATCGACGGCTTGGGCGGCGTGACCGGCGAGACTTCCATCTACCGTCATCAGCCGGCGCAGGTGCTCGCGTATATCTCGCGCTATATCACCCTGTTTCCGGGCGATGTGATCGCGCTTGGCCCGCTGGCTGAAGTGATCCTGCCTGAAGAAGAAACACGCGAGGCGATCCTGCGTGGCTACGCGCAGATTGATGGGATTGGGAGCGTGCGGTTCCAGATCACGCGAGGCCAGTAGCACTCGTGCGCTTCCAGCCAGGCGACCGGGGCTGCACGGGATGTTGCAGCCCCGGTGTCACTGGCAATGCAGGCGATTGAAAACCTGCCCCCATAAGTCCCGTATCCTCACACTCTCCCCACTTACGCCCCAAAGCAAGACTTCGCGCCGGGAAAGGGATTCGGAGCGAGGAGCGTCCTACATCGCTGCCAGTTCGGCAAAGCCGGCCTCTTCCAGCTTCTGCTCAAGCTGGTGTCGCCGGTCGGAGGTCAGCGGCAGGTTGGGCAGGCGGGGGTCGCCGCACTCGAAGCCCAACAGGCCCATGACGGCTTTCAATGCGCCAGGGAAACCGACCTCGATCATGGCGGCGGTCACGCGGTTGGCGCGAAGCTGAAGTTCCTGCGCTTCCGCATACTGCCCGGCCTGCACAAGCTGCCGGATACGCCGGTATACGCCCGGCATGATATTCAGCGTCGAGCCGATGCCGCCGTTCGCGCCCATCATCTGTGCGTACAGAAACTGCTCATCCATGCCGGAAAGCAACGTCCAGGGGGCGCGCCCCAGCTCGATGATCCGCCGCAGTTCAAACATATTCGGGCCGGTGTATTTCGCCCCCGCCAGATTGGGTATCTCCTGCACCTGACGCAGCAACGCCACCGCGTCGATGTTCGGATTGAGTAGATAGACGAGAAAGGCAAGATCCGGCACGCTGGCGGCAATCAGATGGAAGTAGCGCCGCAGACTTTCGGGATTGTCGTACAGCGGCGGAAGAATGCTGCTGACGCCGGCTGCGCCGCACTCACGGGCATGCCTCGCCAGATCGACAGCATCGTCCGCCGAAACCGCACCGACATGCACCAGCACCGGCACGCGCCCCTTCACCTGTTCCAGCACCGTTTCGACGACCAGCCGGCGCTGCGCGACGGGCATAAAAATCCCCTCGCCCGTAGTGCCGCCGACATAAAACCCATCGACGCCCTTGCCGATGAGATATTCGACGATCTCGCGCAAAACTGTGACGTTCACCTGACGATCAGGCGTGTGCGGCGTAACCAGCGCCGGCCAGACGCCCTCGAATGTACGCATGAGATGGCTCCTGTCTTACACGCACCGCTTTACCGGTAGCGCCAGTACACAGTCAGAACGGACACGGCAACGCAGAACGAAATAACGCATTGCCGGGTATAACCCCATTTACCCGTTCAATGGCTTTCCGCGGGTGCTGGTGCGGATAGGCAATCACAAAACCAGCCGCGGATCAATGGCATCGCGCAGGCCGTCGCCGATAAAGTTCACACACAGAATCGTCAGCACCGTCATCACGGCGGGCGGTATCCACATCCACGGAAAATCCTGCAGGATTTCGAGATTGCGTGCGGCTTCCAGCATGTTGCCCCAGCTTGGCGCTGGCGGCGGCACGCCCAGCCCCAGAAAACTCAGCCCTGCTTCGATGAGGATCGCTTCGCCTACGCTGAACGTCACCAGCGCGACCAGCGGCGCAAGCACATTAGGCAGAATATGGACGAAAATGATCCGCAGATTCGGAATGCCAAGTGTTCGCGCGGCCAGCACATATTCCTGCTCGCGCAGCGCCAGAAACTGGCCATGAACCAGACGTGCGAATTTCGGCCAGCTCAATAAGCCGATGATGAGCACGATGCTCCACACGCTGCGCGGCAGCATCGCCGCCAGCGTCAGCATAATGACGATGCTCGGAAAGGTCATGACCACGTCGGTGAAACGCATCAGGATCATTTCGACCCAGCCGCGATAGTAGCCGGAAAACGCGCCGATGGTCAGGCCAACGGTAGCCGAAATCGCCGTCGCCATCAGGCCAACGGCCAGCGAGATACGCCCGCCGTGAATCGTGCGGCTCCAGATATCGCGCCCGATACGGTCGGTTCCAAACCAGTGTTCGGGGCTGGGCGCGGAGGCCCTGGCCCGCAGGTCCATCTGCTCGTAGGGATAGCGCTCGACGGCGGGCGCAAATATCGCCGCCAGCGCGATCACGGCGAGCACGACGATCGCCAGAATCGCCAGCCGGTGGCGTGCAAAGCGCCGGAGCGTTCGCCGCAGCGGCGAGTCGGCGCTGCGATGCAGGCGGCGTAAGTCGGTCATGTCTTCGGCCAGTGTCGCGCTCGTGCGATCAATCGTCACATTAGTCATAACGAATCCTCGGGTCTACGACCGCGTAGGCCAGGTCGGTAGCGAGGTTGGCCAGCAAGACGGCAACCGCGATCACCAGATTCATGCCCATCAACAGCGGTACGTCGCGCCCCTGCACGGCATCCAGATACAGCGTCCCCATGCCGGGCCAGCTAAAGATCGTCTCGGTAAAGACCGCGCCGACCACGAGGCCGGGAATGCTGAAGCCGATGACGGTGACCACCGGCAAAATCGCGTTGCGAACGATGTGTCGCCATATGATCCGGCGTTCCGGCAATCCCTTGGCGCGAGCGGTCGTCACATAATCCGACCGCAGCACTTCCAGCATACTGAAGCGCGTATAGCGCATGTACTGCGCGATGTATTGCAGGCTCAGGATCGACGCCGGAAGGATCAGGTAATAAAGGCTGTCGAAAAACGTCGGCGTCCGGTCGACCGGGCGCATGCCGCCCGATGGAAACCAGCGCAACTGAATGGCGAAGATGTACAGGCCAAAAATGCCGGCGATGAAAGCGGGCATGGAAATGCCCAGAAACGACAGGCCGGTAAACGTGAAGTCCCAAAAAGAATACTGTCGCAGCGCGGTGAACACGCCCAGCGGCACGCCGATCAGAATGCCGATGATCAGCGCGGAGCCGATCAGCAGCGCGGTGGCGTTCAGCCGTTGCAGGATGAGCGGGCCGACCGGACGCCCGTCGACAAAACGAAAGCCGAGGTCGCCCTGCAGCACCTTGCCCAGCCAGTTGAGATAACGAACCGGCAGCGGCTGGTCGAGGCCGAAACGCGCGCGTAGTTGCTCGACCGCCTCCTGCGTCATCTGCCCTTCCGAACTCATGTAGTAGTCGACGATATCGCCCGGGGCCAGTTCGATCAGCAGAAAGATGATGATCGTTATCGCGATGAGCACCGGAATGCTGAGGATCAGCCGTCTCAGCAGATATTTGAACACGCCTCTGCTCCCGCCCCTATGAAAAGTGACAAACCCGGTGAGGGCGGGCGCTGCCCGCCCTCACCGCTGGCAACTACAGGTCAGTCATTACCGCCGACCGACCACAGTTCGGGATGATCCTCATACGGGCCACCGCCCTGCGCGGGGAACCAGTAGAAGTTCTCCAGATCGTCGGACGCGACACCGAAGCGGATCGACGTCCACATATAACCTTCGAGCGCGTTCTGGTTCTGGTAGGCGCAGGCGTCCTGCAGCAACTCGACAAACCGCTCCTCGTCGATTTCGGACTGCGCTTCCTGCAGAATAGCCTCAAGCTCAGGGAATGCCGGGCCCATCAGCGTGTCGCCTGATGTCACGTCATAGCCGCCGGTCATGTAGAACTGGTACGGATAGACGAGCGTCGCGCCAACGCCACGGTAGGACAGGTCCCAGCCCTCGCCGCTATAGAAGTAGGAGTTGTAGGTCGGCACATCGACCGTGACCGGCTGTACGTTGACGCCAACTTCAGCGAGGAACTGCTGCATGGCCGCCAGCGCGTCCAGCGATTGCTGGTCGGTGTAGTAGGTATGAACTTCATAGGTCTGGCTGCTGTCCCAACCCGCTTCTTCCAGTAACTGGCGCGCGAGGTCAGGATTATAGGCGTAGTCGTTCAGCTCCTCGGCCGGAGGATGCAGCGCGGGCAGCGCCGAAATGCAGGGAACCAGCTCGACCGTGCCATCGTAGACGGCCTCGGCAATCGCCTGACGGTCAATCGCGTACAGGAATGCCTGACGCACGCGCACGTCGGCAAAGGCCGGGTTCCGGTAGTTGAAGATAAGGTAGTTGGTCACGCCCGACGGCCCGGAGTACAGAACGAAGTTGGGATTATCCTGCATACGCAGGGCCACGTCGGCAGTCACGTAAGTGAAGTGAATATCGCCGCTCTCCAGCGCCAGCACCGCCGCCGTCGCGTCACGGAAGTAGCGGTTGATCAGTCGGTCGAGCAAGGGCTTGCCGTTCCAGTAGTTGGGATTCGGAACGAGCGCCCAGAACTGGTCGGCCTCGAACTCATCGTGCATGAACGGGCCGGTGCCGATGGCCACCGTATGGAACCAGTCGGTCGTCTGGTAATCCGCCGGGTTAAGGTCGGCCAGCGCGTGTTCCGGCAGCACCCACACGAACAGCAGGCTGAACGGCAGGCGCGGATTCGGCTGGACGAATTCAAACTCCAGAGTCGTGTCGTCTACCACGCGAATGCCCGCGATCTCATCGGCCTCGCCAGCCAAATATTCAGCCCCGCCGACAAACTGATCGGCAGTCAGTTGCGAGAACGACGGGAAAGTGGTCGCGGCATCCGGGTGATAGGCCAGCTCCAGCGAAAACTTGACATCTTCTGCGGTCATGGGTTCGCCGTCATGCCAGAGCACACCTTCGCGCAGTTTGATCGTCCACAGCGTCGCGTCCTCGTTTGGCGTCCATTCCGTCGCCAGTTGTGGCGTGAGCGCGGTCGAGTCTTCATTCCAGCTCACGAGCGTCGACCAGATCTTCGCCAGCCAGGTACGACCCGCCGTGTCCATATAAGGCCGAACCTGCGGCG
>QGUR01000323.1 GCA_003242205.1 Chloroflexota bacterium
GTCACGAGTTGCTCGACCACCGCGCTCGGGCTGAGTCCTTCTGCCTGCCACAGATAAAACGCCAGCGAACCGGGCAGCGTGTTGAGTTCGTTGAGGTAGATTTCGCCGCTGTCTGGCTGGACCAGAAAGTCAATGCGCGCCGTGCCACGCCCGCCGATGGCGATGAACGCTTGCCGTGCCAGAGTCTGAATCCGCGCGGTCAGTTCCTCGCTGATGGGCGCGGGGATGATGCGCTCGGCGCTTTTCATGCCCTCGCCGCCGCGCAGGTATTTTTCCTCATAGGTCAGAAAATCGTCCCATGAAACGGGCTGTTCCAGCACCGACGCTCGAATGTCGCTGCCATTGCCAAGCAGCGCACAGTTGATTTCGACCGCGTTTTCCACCGCCTGTTCGACCATAATGCGGCTGTCGAGGTTGGCGGCGACGTCGATCGACGCGCGCAGCAGGTCTTCGGTGCTCACTTTGGCGATGCCAATGCTGGAGCCGAGCGTGACCGGTTTCACGAAAACGGGAAAGCCAAACCGCGCCACGATTTCGCTGATGATCGCGTCGGGATGGTCGTCCCATTCGGCGCGCGTAAAGCCGATGGCGTCGACCACCGGCACGTTGTACTGGCGCAGCAACGACTTAGTCACCAGTTTGTCATTGGCGACCGCCGAAGCGAGCACGCCGCAGCCGACATAGGGAATATCCGCCAGTTCCAGCAATCCCTGAAGCGTGCCGTCCTCGCCGTGCGAGCCGTGAAGCGCCGGAAACACGACGTCGATGCGTTTGATGCGGCTTTTGGCAAACAGGCCCTGTGGCAGCGGGTCGATAATCAGGCCGTGGTGCTGCGTGCTGGGCGACAACACTACACGTTTAACATCCGCCGCCCGTGTTACGTCGTCTTCGTAGTTTTTCAGGTCCAGCAGCGATGCGCCGGAGTACCAGCGGCCTTCGCGATCAATATAGACGGGAACGACCTCATAGCGCGTCGTGTCGAAGGCTTTCATGACCTGATGCCCGGTGACGACCGAGACATCATGCTCGACGCTGCGACCGCCAAAGATGACGGCGACGGTGATGGGGCGTTGTGCGCTCATATTTACTGGTCTTTCCATCTGCGCCTGAATGGCGCGCTGCAAATCCGGCACGCTTCGCTGCCACGAATTATCTCATGACAAGGAGCGTCGCGTTATTCGTATAGTCAAAACAACATGTCACGCGGTCGTCTGCACGCTGACGACATAGACGACAAAGATGATCACACTGGCGACAAGCTGAACGACGTAGCTCAAGACGTAATTTCGCGCCGCTATTTTTCCGGCCCGAACCGCGCGGCGAATTTCGCGGCCACGCGTGAATTCAACCAGCAGCGCGCCCAGCACAGAACCGATCAGCGTGCCGATGATCGGGACCGGAATCATGAACGTGCCGATCATCCCGCCGGCAAACGCGCCGATCGTGCTGAGGCAGGATAAGCTGCCTGTCCGGATGCCGAAGAAGGGTAGCCACAGGTCGCTGGCCGAGCCAAGCAGCATTACGACGGTGGCGACGAGCACCGCTGCCGGCGTCATGCGCTCGAAGCCTTCGACCACGGCGAAGATCACCGCGACCGCCCAGACCAGCACCGGGCCTGGCATGATCGGCACGAACGACAGAATCAGCGCTGCGATCATCAGCACCGCCGAAATCAGGATGAGCGTTTGCTCGGCGAGGTCCATGAGCTACCTACGATGTATAGGTGTCTGGCAAGTCGTTCAGAAACAGGACGGTATCGCCAGCGCGCAGGTTATTTTTATACCACTGCACCGACTCGGCAAGCGTTTCGACAACCTGCAACCGTTCCGGCGGAAATCCGGCGCTCAACAGCCCCTCCCGGATGGGTTTGGTCTGTTGCGGCCCGACCAGAATGACATCGGTCGCTTCTCTGGCCGCCAGCACGCCCAGCCGGTGGTTTTCCGTTTCCATCAACGGGCCTAGCTCGACCATGCCGGGCGTGATCAGCAGTCGCCGCCCATTCCGGTGCAGGCCGAGCACGCGCAGTGCGCTGGCGGCTCCGGCGGGGTTCGCGCTGTAGGCATCGTTGATGATCGTAATGCCTTCCGGCGTCACCTGCCGCACGAGGCGGCTTTCAGGGGGCTGCAATGTGCGTACCCGGCGGGCGATGTCGCGCAGCGGCATACGTTCGTGGACCGCGACCGCCGTTGCCAACAGGATGTTGGTGACATTGTGAATGCCAACGAGCGGCGTGGAAAACAATTCTGACTGGCCCAGTTCGACATCTGTCACCAGAAAGCGCAGGCCATCCAGCGTTTCCTCAATGTCCGAGGCGATGAAGCGCGGGCCGCCGGGTTTCACCTGCGCCGGATGGACTTCACGGCTAACGGCGATGCGTGTTTTCGGGTAACCGCGCTCGTACATCTGGCGCGTATAGGGATTATCCCAGTTGAAGACGGCGACGCCATCCGGCGGCAATGCCTTGACGAGTTCGTACTTGGCGCGCATGGTGTTTTCCAGGCTGCCGAAGCGCTCCAGATGTTGTGGGCCGACCTCGATCTCAATGCCGATCGTAGGTTGCGTCAGTTCCGCCAGCCGGGCGACTTCACCGGGGAAGTATGCGCCCATTTCGGCGATGAAATATTCGACGGAGTGGTCATGCGCCAGATCGTTGTTGATGGCGATGCAGATGCCCATCAGCGTGTTATAGCTTTTGGGCGTGGCATAGGCGCGGTAACGGCCGTTGAGAATGTGCGCCAGGTAGGTCTTGGTGCTGGTTTTGCCATAGCTGCCGGTAATGCCGATCACCGTCGGCCGGATTTCATCCAGCGTTCGCCGCGCCTGCTGGATGAAGCGCTCGCGTATGGCAACCTCAACGGGCGTCATCAACCAGTTGCCCAATATCAGCCACAATGGCGCAGCGAGCAGAGTCAACAACCCAAGAAAGCTGACAGCCAGAATTTGATACAGCGGGACATTCATCAGGGCGATAAAGAGGGTAGATGCTCCCACCGGCAGGACGGAGATGACAAACGCCGTGCCGAGCATGCGTTTGGCGCGTGGCGTTGCACGAAAGCGTTTTTTCTGTTCGCCCGCTGGCGGGGGATAAGCGCCGAGTACGGCTGCGCCGGCAGTCGCCAGCACGACGGTGTAAGCGCTCAGCGTCTCATAGGCGGCCAGCGACAGAACGACGCCGCCAGCCCAGGCGATGATAGGGCGCATGGGCAGCCAGTGCTCGCGCGAGCGCAGCAACCAGCGCAGGTAGCGCCCGGTCATGTATTCTTCGATCTGGTAAAAACGCGCGTGGCGGTAAATTCTCATCCACGCCCCCGCAAGCCAGATGAAGGCAATCACCGACAGGACGAGAAGAATCATACAGAGTCAAACCTTGCGACGGCGGAAACCGGAAACGGGCGATATGACGTCTGGTTCATGACGCCTGCTTGAAGAAGTAATCAAGGATATGCACCGTCTCGGATAGCCGTTCCAGATAGCTGTAGTGTCCGGCCCCGGAAAAGACGTGCAGGCCTGCGTCGGGAATCGTTTGCTCCAGCCGCCGCGCCATCCAGAGCGGTGTTTCGTCGTCGGCGTCGCCCCACAGGAGCAGGGTAGGGGCTTGTACCCGCGCGGCGTACGGCAGCAGGTCTTCATTGACAACGCGCACGAACGTTTCTCTCAGCGCGCCGGCATTCTTGTAATCCGCCGAACCGTAGCGATTTACATACCAGCCGCGCAGCCGGTCTGACAAACCTTTCATGCCTGCGCTGGCAAGGCCATCCCGCAGCGTCTTGTAAACGCCCAACCGTAACTGTCCGGCGGCGGATCGTTTTGGCTGCACGCCCGCGCTGTTGATCAGGACCAGCTTGCCAATTCGTCCGGCGTGTTCCGCGCCGATCACCAGACTGATGCGACCGCCGAACGAATGCCCGACGAAATGCGCGCGTTCGATGCCCTGATGATCCAGATAGGCCAGTACATGCGCGGCATAATCGTGCACCGACCACGCGGAAGGCGGCGGTGCGCTATCGCCAAAGCCCGGCAGGTCCGGCGCAAGCACCTGATAGCCAAGCGGAGCGAGACGCTCGGCCAGCGGCCACATCAGTTTCGCGCTTGCTCCCCAGCCATGCAGGAGCAGTACAGGTTGTCCGCTGCCTACCGCCAGATGCGTTGTTGTCAGGTCGCGCAGCGTTGTTGTGAGGACGGTTGGCTCGTTCATCGGGCGGCATTATAGCAGGATTTGAGCGCGCGCTTACAGGCTTGCGTCTGGCAATGGCGGCTTGCCGGGGGTAAAACAGTCCTGAATTTGGTTGGGAGAGGATCATGATTCGACTGTTACTCGCGCTTCTCGTGCTGGCGCTGGCCGGGCCGCTCCACGCGCAGGAAGCGGAAGTGATTTCTGCCGACACGGTCGACCGCCTGCAACCGGCCGTTCGTATCGACTTTGCCAGCGCGCCGCCGGAGGCGGGTGAGATTATCAGCGGCGGTTTTGCCATGAGCCGCGATGGAACGCGCATCGCCGTTCGTAACCGCAACAATGCCATCGTCGTCTGGTCGTCGGATGGCGAAGTGCTTGATGTCTTCAGCGTACCGGGCGCGGATGGCCTGCCGGATACCGTTCTAGACACCAGCTTCAACCGCGATGGTTCGCTGTTGGCGGCGATCGTCAGCGACGGCGCGTTCTACGCTCTGGCCGTGCGCGATCTGCGTCAGCAGGTGACGATGGTTTTGCCGTTCCTTCACTCGCCCGACGTGCCGTTGCGCGTCTGGTTCGACGCCACGGAACCTTATCTGTGGCTCGAAGTCGCGGCCGCCGAACCGGGCGAACCCGCCTATATCGCGCGGATACCGTATATTCTGCCCGTTCAACAGCTCACGGAAGCTGCGATCGTCACGCGCCCATAGGGTGCGAAATCCCACCCCCACACGTTCGCGCCCTTGAGAAGA
>QGUR01000324.1 GCA_003242205.1 Chloroflexota bacterium
CCCAGTTTCTGCTGAAATTTGCTGCGGGCGTTGTACATCGGTTGGCTCCCCCGCATGTCGGGGGTTGTGCGGGGCATGGCCCCCCCAATGCGGAACGGTTCATCGGGTAGCATGGCGATGGGATAGACGACGCCAGAACGTACCTCAGCCTCGGCGGCGCGCCCCGCGGCAAAGACTTCTTCCGGCACGCCTTCGATGTCCGTGTTGTAAACCATGCTTATGCCGCCGTTTTCAAGCCGCAATTCATACGCCGTGCCGCCCAGTTCGCCGTTGGCGCGTTTGGAGATGATATCTTTGATAACGCCGGTGAAGTCATAGGCCATCGATGCCACCACGGTATCGGGCCAGTTGGGGGCCTGATCGACATCGGTGCTGAACCAGTAGCCGCCCGCCGCCTGAATGGCGTCAATCGCGCCGGGAACCTGCTGTGCCGAGCCGGTCAGCACGTCTGCGCCCGCCGCGATTTGTGTCTGCGCGGTTTCGGCGGCCAGCGCCGTATCGCCGAACGAGCCGGTGTAGGCCACCAGCACCTCGGCATCTGGGTTGCAGGCATGGACGCCCTGCAGGAAGCCGTTGTTGTAGAGGATGGCGTCACCGGCAGGAACCGGGCCTACCACGCCGATGGTGTTCGTCTCGGTCAGCAGTCCGGCCATGCAGCCGTTGATATAGCCGCCCTGCTGGGCGCGCACGTCGTAGGCGTGTACATTGGTCAGGCCGCGATCGACGCCCGCGTCTGAGGCCGTGCCCCAGGCGAAGGTCGTTTCGGGGAATTCAGCCGCCAGTTCAAACAGCGACGAACCATACTGCGTACCGTGAGCGATGACGATGTGATAGCCATCTTCGGCATAGCCGCGCAGCGCGTCGGCAGCAGCAGTCACATCCCACGTGTTTTCGCTGACGGCGATCTCCATCGCGCTTTCGCCGCCCAGCTCGGACTGCACGGCCACCAGCGCGTCATACATTGCCTGGCTCCAGGCGAGGTCAATTGTGCTGCTGGGCAATACGACGGCCACGCGCACCGGCTCATCCTGAGCGGCGGCGAGGCTACCCAGCGAAAGCAGGCCAACGAGCAGAACTGTCATCGAGAGTACGTAGAGCTTTGCCTTCATTGGCGCCTCCAAACGGGATGAAATAGGGTAAGCTGTGCCAATTACGAGCTTCTCGCCGGAGACGAAAAGCCGGACTACCCGTGTCAGTTCTCGCCACGCTCGAACGGTTTGGTCAGTGCCGCGGGCTCCAGCCGCTTGCGCTGCCGGGCGAACACCAGAACGGCGATGGTGAGAATGTATGGGGCCATGATGAGCAGATTGGGTGGAATGGCTGTGCCCCCGATGCGTAGGTTCAGAATCTGCGCCCAGATTTGCAGGTTGTTGGCGATGCTGAAGAGCAGTGCTCCCGCCATGACCCGCCACGGAGACCAGCCGCCGAAATAGACCAGCGCTACCGCGATGAAGCCACGGCCCGCCGTCATGTTCTCCTGAAAGATCGGCGTGACCGCGATGGAAAGCGATGCGCCGGCCACGCCCGCCAGAATGCCGCCGAGAATGACCGTGGAATAGCGCACGCGGTTGACATTGACGCCCATCGCATCGGCGGCGGCGGGGTTCTGGCCCACAGCGCGGATTTTGAGGCCCCACGATGTCTTGTTGAGCAACCAGACCGAAATGGGTACCAGCGCGAAGGCGACATAGACCAGCACATTCTGGTTGAAGAAGATGTCGCCGATGATTGGAATGTCGCTCAGCACGGGGATCGACAGCGCGCCAAAACCGCGTCCCTGCGCGGTCATCACGCCGCCGGCCAGCGTTTTGAAGAGCAGGCTCGAAAGCCCAAGCCCAAAGAGGGTGAAGCCGATGCCGCTGATGCCCTGTTCGGCCTTGAACGTGACGCTGACAACCGCCATCGCCAGACCGAGCAGGCCACCGGTGATGATCGCCACCAGCAGGCCGACCAGCGGCTCCTGCCCCAGCCCTTTCTCGGACACGGTGTAAATGGCAGAGAACGCGCCCATCAGCATCATGCCCTCGACGCCGAGGTTGAGCACGCCGGAGCGCTGGACAAAGACCTCGCCAAGCGCCGCGAAGAGGAACGGCGTTGCGTACAGGAACATCAGCGCGAACGCCTCGATCAGGATTTGATCCAGTGTCATATTGCTGCCGGTCATGCCCGCACCTCCTGCGATGCAGGGGTTGGCACGCCTGGAAGCACTGCGGGCGCTGCTGCGGCCCTTGCCTGCCGCCGCGCCATCCAACGGCGAACCAGCAGTTCGCTGCTAACGACAAAGATCACGATTAGCCCCTGTAGCACGGTGACGGTCGCGGACGGCACCTGAACCGTGCGCTGCATGCGCTCCGCGCCGACCAGCATCGCCCCGAAGAAAAACGCCGATGGAATGGCGCCGATCGGATGCAGGCGGCCAAACAGGGCAACGACGATGCCCGAAAAGCCGTAGCCAACCGCGAAGCCTTCGACCATGCGATGGGTGACGCCCGTCACCTCGACCGAGCCCGCCAGCCCTGCCAGTCCGCCGCTGAGCACCATGGCGACGGTCAGATAACGCGCTACGGAGATGCCGGCGTAACGCGCGGCGTCGCGGCTGAGGCCAACCGCGCGAATGCGATATCCGAGCGTTGTGCGCCAGAGCAGCACGAAAACGACAATTGCGGCGGCAATACCAATGAACAGCCCGGCGTGTAGCTGGGACGGCGGCGCAAGGCGTGGCAGCCAGCTCGCATCGGGAAGCTGCGCCGACTGGGGAATGCGCGTTCCCTGCCGGATCTGCTCAGGGTCGATCATCGGCCCGCTGAGTAGATAGAACAGCAGTTGGGTGGCGATCTGGTTCATCATCACGGTTGTGAGGATTTCGTTGACGTCGAAGCGCGCCTTGAGGATGCCGGGAACCGCGCCCCAAACTGCGCCGCCTATGAACCCCACCACCAGCGTGAGCAGGATGAGCAGCGGGCCGGGAAGGCTCTCGCCTGCCCATAGGGAAAAGGCCGTAGCGCTCACCGCGCCGACAAACAACTGGCCTTCCGCGCCGATATTGATGACGCCGCCACGAAAGGCAATGCAGATGCCGATGGCAACCAGCAGTAGCGGTGTGGCGCGTGTCAACGAGCGAAAGATGGCTGCGTCGCTGCCGAATGCGCCTTCGAGCATCGACCCATAGGCCTCAAGCGGATCGGTGCCAAGCGCGAGCAGCATCACTGCGCCGACAGCCAGCGCGAGCAGAACAGCAGCCAGAGGAACGAGGATGACAAACAGATCAGCGGTCGAAAAACGAGCGTTCGCAAAAGGGGATTTTCTCATCGCATTAGCTATCTATATTCGACCAGGCTAACGGAAATAACTTTACTCTATTTAGCGCGGCATGTTTTGGTGAATTATAACGAAAATCACCCGGCGCTGCTTAGCTGCCCTGCCTTGATGCCGGTCCCAAAGCGCGGTGTTTGGGCGAAGGCGGGGCAGGGCAATCAGTCTGAGCGCCGGGCGATAGCCATGTTTTCGCCTGACTGAGTAGCGCGTTGGATTGTGAAGGCGACAGGGGGGTGGTTAGTCAAAAGGAACAAAGGTGTATGCGTTCTGTATAGCCCGCTCCAGACTAGAAGCCGAGTCTGGAGCGGGCCGGTGGTTGCTTTTCTCAGCGCATCAGCACGCGCTCGGCAGTTGCTCGTCCTTTGGGCGTCAGCCGCAGTTGATCGCCATGCTTCTCGATCAGCCCTTGCTGCCCGGCGCGCTCGACGGTTGCGCCTGCAAACTCCGGCGACCAGTTCAGTTCGCCGGTCAGGTGCGGCATGGCGTTCTCCGCCGCTTCGGTCGCCGTATTTTCGTGACGGCTCAGGTGAACCAGCAGCATTTCAACGGCAAAGCGTTCGCGCCGCTTGCGGCTCAATCGCTTCCGCGCGATCAACCCTTGTTCGGGCGCGAACAGCAGTGTGATCATGAAGATCACGCCCGACATGGTCGCCATCGCGCCGGCAATGCTGGTGTCGATCCAACTGGCGACGAGATAGCCACCGAACGCTGCCAGAACGCCAAGCACGACGCTGATGACGAGCATACGCGACAGCGAGTTGGTCAGCAGGTAAGCCGCCGCCGGAGGCGCGATCATCAGCGCGACCACCAGAATGGAGCCGACATGATCGAACGCGCCGACTGCCGTCACCGAAACCAGCGTCATCAGCCCGTAGTGAATGAGCGTTGGCGCGAAGCCGAGCGCTGCAGCCAGACCCGGATCGAAGGTCGCCAGTTTCAGTTCCTTGTAAAACAGCAGGATCGCGATCACGTTTAGTAACAGAATCGCGCCCATAACCCAGATACCAACCGGCAGATCGAGGCCGAAATAGGTGGCACGGTTGAAAGGCGCGAATGCCAGTTCTCCGAGCAACACCGCATCGACATCGAGATGCACGCCGCTGGCATAGCGCGTGATCAGAATGACGCCGATGCTGAAGAGCACCGGAAACACCAGGCCAATCGCGGCGTCTTTGTCCACGCGCCGTGTTTTCAGCAGCCCTTCCGTCAGGGTAACGGCGAGTACGCCGCTGAGAGCCGCCCCGGCGATGACCAGCGGGTGGCTGCGGTCGCCGACGAGGAAGAAGCCGATCACGATACCCGGCAGGATGCTGTGGCTGATGGCGTCGCTCATGAGCGCAACCCGGCGCAGCACCAGAAACGTGCCGGGCAGGGCACAGGCAGCGGCAACGAACGCTGCAATCGTGACGATTTCAAGTCGTGGGTTCATCCAACTACCTCCTGACGCAGCCCATCTGGCGATGGCCGGCGCGCCAGCGCGCGTGGGCGCTCGCGCAAAATCGCCTCCGCCTGAGCGACGCCCGACGGCGTCAGGCCCCAGCGCCCATCTTCATCCAGATGCATGTAACCATCCTGCTTCAGGGCTTCGAGCGCTC
>QGUR01000027.1 GCA_003242205.1 Chloroflexota bacterium
CCCAAAGTGAACGCCGAAGTCGTGTTAGGCGGTTACTGGACGGTGCTTCCCGGCCCTTATGCCGCCGGGGAAATCGCCTTGGTAAGCCGCCCAGGCGCGAACCGCCTCGGCACCAACTCGCTGGTTGACCTGGTGGTGTTTGGCCGCCGCGGCGGCATGGCCATCGCTGACTACGTCAAACACGCCGATTACACGCCGCTTCCCCCGAACCCGGCGGGACAGGTGGAGGCCGAACTGAACCGTATCCGGAACTCGTCGGGCAAGACGCGCCCGGTCGAACTGCGGCAAAAGATGCAAAGCATCATGGAAGCCCATGTCGGCGTCTTCCGCGAGGAAAAGGGCATGCAGGACGCGCTGGACTGCGTACGCGAACTCAAGGAACGCTATCGGACCGACCTGACGATCGACGACCGTGGCTACAAGTTTAATACCGACCTGCTGGAAGCCTGGGAACTTGGCTGTCTGCTCGATCTGGCGGAAGTGACGGCGCTCAGCGCGCTGACGCGCAAGGAGAGCCGCGGTGGTCATAGCCGGGAAGACTATCGTGAGCGCGATGACGAGAACTGGCTGGTTCACACGCTGGTCACGCGCAAGACTGACGAGCCGTATCCACAGGGGCCGGTCGAGCTTGAAGTGAACCTCGACAAGAAGGTTGACATGTCGCTGGCGGCGGAAGACCCGCGCTTCGCGCCAAAGGCCAGAACGTACTAACCCGGCCGGTGCAGCACGTAAACGAGGAAGGCGAGGAAAATGGACGTAACATTCCGCATCCGGCGGTTTAATCCGGAAGTCGAAGGCAAGAACAAACCCTATTGGCAGGAGTTTCACCTGTCCAATGTGGAAGAGACGGATCGTGTGCTGGAACTGCTGCATCGCATCAAGTGGGAACAGGACGGTACGCTGACGCTGCGCCGCTCGTGCGCGCATGGTGTTTGCGGGTCCGACGCCATGCGAATCAACGGCGTCAATCGACTGGCCTGTAAAGTGCTGGTGAAAGACCTCGGCACGAAGATTCAGGTCGAACCGATTCTTGGCCTGCCGGTGATCAAAGATCTGGTCGTGGACATGGAGCCTTTCTTCGCGCACTACCGTCAGGTCATGCCCTATTTCATCAATGATTCGCCGCTGCCTGCGGACGGGCGCGAGCGCCTGCAGTCACCGGAAGACCGCGAAAAGTTTGACGATACGACCAAGTGCATTCTCTGCGCCTGCTGCTCGACGGCCTGCCCGAGCTTCTGGGCCAACGGCGACTATGTCGGCCCGGCGGCCATCGTTCAGGCTCATCGCTTTATCTTCGACTCGCGCGATCAGGCGGCCAAGGAACGGCTGGACATCCTTGCCGAGCCAGACGGCGTGTGGCGCTGCCGCACGATTTTCAACTGCACCCCCGCCTGCCCGCGTGAAATCGAAGTGACGCGCGCCATCGGCGAAGTCAAGCTGGCGATTCGTAAGGGTTCGCCCGAAGGCATCATCGCCACCAGCGAGATTAAAGGCGGCTCTGCCTGAGTTTGAGCAGCGGCGTGCCGCCGAAATAAACCGGCGCAGCGACTGAAGCAAAACCGCCCCTCTCCGAAGTTCACGGCTGTGAGAGGGGCGGTTTTTTGTTTCGATTCCCGGCAAGTTTTCAGGCCGGTTCTTCGACGGCGACCGGCAAGGTGAAGGAGATGACTGCGCCCGGGCCTTCGTTTTCGCCGACCCAGATGCTGCCGCCATGCGCCTCGACAATCCCCTTGCAGATGGCCAATCCTAGCCCCATTCCCTTGCCCTTGCTTACGTTGTCCTGTCCCTGACGAAACGCCTCGAACACGAACGGGCGCAGGTCTTCCGGAATGCCCCGACCTTCGTCGCGCACGTCGATCTGAATCTGGCCGGCGCGGGCATGTGCTTCGATCGTAATCACCGTGCCGGCTGGTGCGGACTGCGCGGCGTTGTTGACGAGATTGACCAGCACCTGTGCGATCCGGAGGGGATCGGCCAAGACGGCTGGAAGCTGGGACACCGGCGCAATCTCAAGCTTGTGCTCACTGGTTACGACGACCAGTTGCGGGGCTGCCAGCTCGAAGATCTTCTCCAGGCTGTGTGCTTCAGCCTCTATCCGTAGCGTTCCCGCTTCGAGGCGTGCCAGATCGAGAAGCTGTTCGACCAGTTCGGTGAGCTTGTCCGCTTCCTGCTCGATGATCCTGAGGAAGTTCTGCTGGGTTTCGAGGTCCCATTCGACGTCATCGGCCAGCAATGTCGACACAAAGCCTTTGATCGACGAGAGCGGCGTGCGTAACTCGTGCGAGATCATGGCCAGAAAGCGCATCTTCAGCTCGTTGGCTTTTTCAGCCTCGCGCCGCGCTGCCTGTTCCACCAGCAGTTCGCGCGCCTGTTCGTCCTGCGCCCGAATCAGTTCCAGTCGTTCCGCTTCGGCCTGCTTGCGCTGGACGGCATAGCGCACGGCCCGGTCGATAACATGAATGTCGGCAAACTGTTTGGTCAGATAATCCTGCGCGCCTTCCTGTAGCGCCGTCAGGGCGATGGTTTCGTCTTCGAGGCCCGTCAGCACGACAATGGGCGTCCGGTCAACCGCATGATGCAGCCGGCGGAAGGTTTCAATGCCGCTGGCGTCCGGCAGCGAGAGGTCGAGCAGGATGACGTCAAAACGATCGTTTTTCGCCGTCTCGACCGCTTCGGCCAGCCGTTCGACGCGTGTCACCTCAAAGGTCGAAACCTTCGAGTCGCGCAGCATTTCCTGCAACAGGCGTGCTTCGACGATGTTATCTTCGACGAGCAGGACGTGAATGGGTTTGACCTGCCTGTTCGGCAGCGTGGAATTCATGACTTTCAAGGTAGCTTCACAATCGTGAGCCAGAAATTCTGAATTGACTTGATGACGGTGATGAACTGGTCGAGGTCGACGGGCTTGCAGATATAGCAGTTCGCGTGATTGTTGTAACTGCGGATAATGTCCTGCTCCGCCTGCGATGTGGTGATGACGACCACCGGAATCGCGCGCAGTATCTCATCGTTCTTGATCACCTCAAGCACTTCGAGGCCGCTCATTCTGGGCAGGTTCAGGTCCAGCAGGATCAGGTCGGGCCGTGTAGCGTCAGCATATTCGCCCTCGCGGCGTAGATAGGCGAGCGCATCGACGCCGTTGCTAACCACGCGCAGTTCGTTGTAGACCTTGGCGTCCTTCAGTGCCTCAATGGTCAGCCGGACGTCGGCGGGATTGTCTTCTACCAGAAGGATTTCAACCGGTTGGCCGGCAAAGCCCTTTGTCATAAGCGTTCTGTCTCTCTCATCTTCGGAAGCGTAAAATAAAAGGTCGTGCCCTGATCGTCGTTGGGCTCGACCCAGATACGCCCACCGTGATGTTCAACGATCTTCTGGCAGATTGCAAGGCCGATTCCCGTGCCCGGATATTCTTCGCGCGTGTGCAGGCGCTGAAAAATCAGGAAGATGCGCTCGCTGTACTGCGGGTCGATGCCAATGCCGTTGTCCGAGACGCTGAAGCGCCAGTGGTCGCTGCACTCGACCGCGCCGACCCGAATCAGCGGCGGCGCTTCCCTCCGGAATTTGACGGCGTTGGCGATCAGATTCTGAAAGACCATCGTCAGTTGCGCCGGGTCGGCCTCGACCGTTGGCAGGTGCTCGCTGGTGATAACCGCTTTTTCGTCTTCCACCAGCACGCGCAGATTGGACAGCGCGGTATTCAATACCTGATTGCAATCGGTCGGCTCGAACGGTCGTCCCTTGCGCCCGATACGCGAGTATGACAGCAGGTCATTGATCAGGGTTTGCATTCGCTTGGCCGCGTCCACGGCGAAGGCGATGAATTCATCCGCGTCGCTGTCGAGCTTGTTCTTGTAGCGCCGTTCGATCAGTTGCAGATAGCCGGCGACCACGCGCAGCGGCTCCTGCAGGTCGTGCGAGGCGACATAGGCGAATTGTTCCAGTTCCTGATTGCTGGCCTCGAGCTGGGCGGCGAAATGCTTCAATTCTGCTTCGGCCCGCTTGCGTTCGTCGATTTCATAAGCCAGTTCCTGATTTGAGGCGAGGAGGCTGCGATTGGTTTCCGCCAGTTCCACGCTGCGCTTTTCCAGTTCCTCGGCCATCTGGTTGAAGTTGTCGGCCAGCATATTCAGTTCGCCGACGCCATGACGCAGGCGAACGCGAGTCTTCAGGTCGCCCTGACCCAGCCGCTGAGCGGTTTCGGCGAGTTGCTTGATGGGGCGCAGGAGCACGATGTCGCCCGCGACCCAGGCGATCACAATCGCCAGCAGCGTCACGGCCAGCAGCAGATTGAGTGCGCTGCTGATGCCCCGCGTAAGTTCGGAATAGGCCCGTTCTTCGGGAATGCCAAGCACGATGAACAGGCCGCCAGTGCCTGTGCCGACGCGGGAAAAACCGAATAGCCGCTCGACATCCGTCAGCCACGCGCCGCGGATCGTGCCATCCTGACGGCTGGCGATTTCCGCGAACATCGGGTTGGCGGAACCGTCGACGCCGAGCAGTTCTTCATTCGGCGGATAGACCGCCAGCACAACGCCGTCGGCGTTGGTCAGGGTCAGCCGGCTGCCTTCGGGCATATCGAGTGTGGCGACGTAGTCGTTCAGCCAATCAATCGAAAGGCCTGCGCCGACCACGCCGGCCACTTCGCCGTTGTCGTCAAACAGGGGCATGACTAGCGGCAGGATCGGCAGACCGGTCACACGCCCCGTCGCGAACGGGCCGATGAGGTAGCTTCCCTGTTCCACCGCTTCCTGAAACCATGACGCATCCGCGATATTGAGCGCGCCCGGGTCAAGCTCCAGCGCGGAACATCGGGACGTACCGGTCCGGTCCACGGTCCACAGGTTGGTATAGTTCGGAAATCGTTCGAGCAGGCGCGCGAACAGCTCGTTACAGACTTCCGTTTCGTGGTTCTGAACGGATGGGTATTTCGAGAGCGTGTACAGGAGTTGCTCGCTGGCTTCCAGATGCTGTTCGATGTTGCCGGTAATCAGTTTGGTGAGCCGGTATTGTTCGGCTTCATACTCGCGGGCAATGGTCTCACGTCCTTCCAGCGCGCCGACCAGAACGAACAGGAACAGCGGCAGCATGGCGACAACCATCAGGAGCAGCAGGCGAAAACGCAGCCCTTTCAGCATTCCGGCCAGGGAAAAACGTTTTGTCATTCACCCGCTCATCAGTGGAAAATAACGAAGTGTGTTCATTATACTAGAAATTAAGATGGAGTGCTGCACAGGATTGTGGTGTCGGGGATAAGGGCGACAGAGGGCGGCCTTTGAGGAGGGGAGAAGCGGGAAGAGGGGGTGGGTGGCGGACAGCGTCAGCTAGAAAGCGCCATCTCGTGGGTTTGAAATGAATCCTCCGCCAGCGGTAGTTCGATCCAGAAGATCGATCCGCCACCGGGAGCGGAGTCCACGCCGACCTGACCGCCGTGCAGTGTGACCAGATGCTTGACGATCCACAGGCCCAGACCGGTGCTGCTTTCTCCGCCGGTCGGTCGATTGCTGGTGCGGCCAAATTCGGTGAACAGGCGGGGGCGTTCTTCCGGCGCGATACCCGGCCCCTGATCGGCGACGCAGACGCGTACGAACGACCCGCGCGTTTCCGTCCAGATGTAGACGGTTGATCCGGGCGGGCTGTACTTGAGGGCGTTGCTCACCAGATTATCCAGCACCTGCGAAATGCGGGCGCGGTCGCCGACAATATACCCGTTCAGTTCGCCGAGTTCCAGCGAGATGTTTTTCCGCTCGGTGATGAGCTGGTATTGATCGCAGACTTCAAGCACCACCTCGTCGAGCGGCATGTGCGTGAGCTGGAGATCAACTTCGCCGCTTTGGATGGCGGCGGTCTCCAGAAAATCACGCACAACATTCAGCATATGATCGGTTGTCGTGTCCAGAATATCGAGCAGTTCCTGCGCCTGAGAGTTGTCCGCAACCGTCTCGCGCAGCAAATACTTGATCATGCTGATATTGGCCAGCGGCGATTTCAGGTCATGCGAGGCAATTCGAAGCAGGCGGTCCTTCATCTCCTGCGCCGACCGCAATTCCTCGATCACCTGTTTGCGCTGATCCTGTAGCTGCTTCAGCTTCAGTTGTGTCTGTACGCGGGCGGACAGGACCTCCAGTTCGAACGGTTTGGTCACATAATCATTCGCGCCCATCTTGAGGCCGCGCACCACATCCTGCCTGTCAGACAGAGCGGACACGAGAATGACGGGCAGGTCGGCGGTTTCCGGCGTCTCGCGGATTTTCTCCAGCACTTGCAGGCCCGTGAGTCCGGGCATCATGATGTCGATAAGCGCGCAGTCTACCGGCTCCCGCGCGATGATTTCCAGCGCGGCTGGCCCGTTTGCTGCAGTCAGAACGCGATAGTCGTTGGAAAAGACACGTTCGAGCAGAAGGATGTTCAATAGCTCGTCGTCGGCGATCAGAAGCAGAGGTTTGGGATTGGCGAGGCTCATCGACGGCTCTTGTATCGCTACAGGCAGAAACTTGGAAATACGCGAACGGTTCGCTATGGGATTAAAGGCCCGTTACAATCAATCATCAACCCTATTGTAGCATTCGAAGCATGTTTCATAATCCCAACATTGCTCGAGTCTTTATGAAAAATGCCTTCATAATTCTCCTCGCCGCGGTTTTTTACGGTGCAACAGCACTTGCGGCTCAAGATGCGTCCGGGATTTATCAGGTTTTTGTCAGCCGTGGCGCGAGCAGCGGCGCGGGCGATCAGCTTATCCTGACAAATCTTCTCAGCGGGGCGCAAATCCGTGCCAGCGTCAACGGGGAGCGCTATACCATCGTTGGCGACGAAATCCTCTATTACGACCGGGCCGCGCACCGCGTCCGGCTGGTCGGACCGGATGGCTCGGTTCGCGATCATCCGTTCATGCAGCCGAGCGCTGCCAGCCGCCGTATCGACTGGCTGGTATCCCCCGATGGCGGGCGTCTGGCCTGGACCATCACTGAAGGCTCGTCATCTGCCTTGATGACGATTACAACCGTCGCCAACATCGACGGCAGTGACCGGCGCGAGGTGCTGGTCGACGGCCCACGCGATGGCATCCGCGCTTTTCCGGTGGCTTTCTCCGACAACGGCGATACCCTTTATATGGACTACCAGCCGGATCTCATCGGCGATCTGACGCCGTTTCGCCAGTATGCGGGGATGTTCTCGGTTGATCTGGAAACGCTGGACGTCGCCATGCTTCCGGGCGAGCCCGGATGCTTTTGCGGCGGTGGCATTGGCCGGGACCGGTTTCTGCGCCTCGCGCTGACCGAGGACCTGCGCGGGTTTGACGTTCACCTCTATGATCTGCCGGACGGGCCGCGCGTCGTCATCCCCGCGCTTAACCTGACCGGCTTCACCCAGGGCGGCGATGTGCTCATTTCCTCGGACGGAACGCGAGCCGTCTACGCGCTGGCGCAGGTGCGCGATTTCGGCACGCCGCAGATGAGCGTCCGCAGCGTTTTCGTGCTGGTCAATCTGGTCGAGCGCACGCAGACCGCGCTGACGCAGCCGATCACGACATTTGTGCGCCCGATTGGCTGGACTGACCACGATAGCGCGATTCTCTTCACCAGCCCCACACTGGACGGTACATGGAAGATCAATCTGGCCGACGGCACGCTGACCAAGGTCGCGGCGGCGACTTACGTTGGCCTGCTGCGCTGATGATGGCCGGTTTCAGGCCAGCCAGATATGCGTCTGGGAACAGGTCTGAGGGCGGCCTGCTGCGCTGAGAGCACAAATACCTGACAACAGCGAACGTCAAGTGGAGGTAGTAAAAACGCCGTCCGGCTGCCAGCGCAGTTGGTTGTCTGAAGCATACAGCCGTGCCATGCTCTGTTGCGATGTCGCGTAGCAAATCCACGGACTAAAGGCGATGGCAATACCTTTCTCTGCAATCCAGTTGTCAGATACGAAGGACCACATCACCTACCTGCGCGCTGATGCGTTCAAAGTCATCATCGCTATCATCCTTGGTTGTGCTTATATCTGGCTCACTGCTACCGTTTGGCCTACCACAGGCTCGGAAACACGTATCGAAGCCTGGATCGGAAGCCTGCTGCTGATGGCCGGCTCTTCGGCCAGCCTGTTTTTCCACCGCCAGCGCACTTTGGCCTATTTTCTCCTTTTGTCCAGTCTCTTCATCGCCACCATCCTCGCCACCATCGCTTATAACTTATCAGATCTTTTATACCTGCTCGTTGTCACTGTGCTTTTCTCCAGTGTCCTGCTCGGCCAGTTAGCCGTGCTGATCTTCGGGATGCTTTCAGCCGGAGCAGCTTTATGGGTCATGGTCAGCGTGCCGGAAGTCACTGCGCAGCATTCATTGCTCCTCCCACCGCTTGTGATTATCGCGGCAACGTTCACGGCACTCGCCTCAGTCCGCAACCTTTACACAGCTCTCCACTGGGCAACCAAGAGTTACGAGCGCATTGAACACAACGAGCGGTTGCTGCAGGAGCAACAGAGTGAGCTAAAGCAAGCGCTCAAAAGCCTCGATGCGGCCACATATAACCTCGAACGCGCCAACGTCATGCTGGCACTCGCCCGAAATCGCGCCGATCAAGCTCTGCGGTTGAAGCAAGAATTTGCCCAGAATATGAGCCACGAACTTCGCACGCCGCTCAATTTGATTGTCGGCTTCAGCGAAGCGATGATGCAGTCGCCAGAATACTATGGCGGCCCATTACCCGCTGCATATCTGCGGGACCTGAGTATCGTCTACCGCAACGCGGTTCATCTCCAAGGCCTGGTGAATGATGTGCTGGACCTTGCACGTCTTGAAGCGGCGCAGATGACGATAACAACAGAAGAAGTTGATCCCGGCGTCTTAATCTCAGAAGCCACCGAAACCATCCGCGGCATGGTAGAAAGTCGCGGCCTCTTCCTTCGCACGAATATTCCTTCAGATTTGCCTTCTGTTCATGTCGATCCGACTCGCATCCGCCAAGTCATTTTTAACATTCTCAACAATGCTATCCGTTTTACAGAATGCGGCGGCATCACGGTGAGCGTCAGTCAACAGGATGATCAGATTCTGGTTGCGATCCAGGATACCGGCATCGGCATCGAAGAAGCGGAACTCCCCCGTATCTTTGAGGCTTTTCACCAGAGTGAAAGTACGCCAGAACGCCGGCGCGGTGGTATCGGACTTGGACTGGCCATTAGCAAACAGTTCATCGAACTGCACGGGGGACGTATCTGGGCCGAAAGCCGCTATGGGCATGGCAGCACGTTCTACTTCACACTACCGCTCAGGACTACGGCAACCTATCTTGGCCAAACCTGGCCAACTAACGAGCCTATCGCTTATCCGGGCTATGCCTCAGACCGCGAGCGGGTCGTCCTTGTCGTCACACGCAGTCCTTCAGGCGCAACCATGCTGGCCCGCTATCTGCAAAACTGCCGTACGGTCTTCGTCGATAATCTGGAACAGGCGCGAGCCTTTGCCAGCCGCGGCGCGCCTCAGCTCGTTATCATTGACAACGCCTGCGAAACGCTAACTGCCGACGATCTGACCGAACTTGCCCGTACCTGGAAACTCGAGCACGTTCATTTCATTACCTGCCCGCTGCCGGGCGAAGAGCAACTTCGGCAACGGCTGGCGACCCACGGCTACCTCATCAAGCCGCTAGCGCGCAATAACCTGCTGGACGCTGTGATGCAGCTTCCCGGCCAAGTCAACAGCGTCTTGATCGTGGACGATGATGCTGATTTCGTCCGCTTGATTACCCGGATGCTCAATCATCCTGTGCGACGCTATCAAATCTCCACAGCTTATAGCGGACGCGAAGCTCTGGCGAAGCTCAACCACCATAAGCCGGATCTCATTTTGATGGACATTGGCTTACCGGACATTAGTGGGCTGAAAGTACTCGAAAATATCCGGAATAGACCGGATGCTGAAGATATCTTTGTCATTATGGTGTCCGGTCACGATGACATTGACATTGTTGAAGCACTGCCCGGCGCCGTGACGATTACCTGTGCTTCCGGTCTGGCGCGCGGCGATGTCATCCAGTGGATACAACGCGTACTCGATACCAGCACACGCATCAATAGCCCACGACCACAGCAAGCAGAAACGCCCTAAGTCGCGCCTTGAGTCTGCAAGGCGTTGAGTGTCCTGATAAGCGCCTGCTCGGTAATCGGCTTTTCCAGAAAAGCGCGAGCACCGAGCGATAGAGCAAGCGCTTCCTGTTTGAGAACGCTGCACACCACCACCGGAATATGGCACGTGTCGGCCTGTGTCGAAAGAAGCTGCAAGACGTCCCAGCCATCCTGATCCGGCATCATCAAGTCCAGCAGCACCGCATACGGCTGTAGCTCGCGCGCCAGTCGAATAACTTCATGGGGATCACTGAGTGAGAAGGCTCGATAAGCGTTCGCCGTGAGATAGCGCTCGTAGAGAGCGAGCGCATCCTCATTATCGTCGACAATCAGAACGGTATAGGGCGTGAAAATGGGCAATCTGAGGAGCAGGCCGATCCCATCAGGCCGTTCAATACGCTCGATTTCTGCCCGACAGAGGGCTGCGAGTGTCTGCACATCGGGCCGCTGCTCTTCAAATGTCGCGTGCACGGGCTTTTCGGTGATTGCCTGAGCGTTGATCTGAATCCGTTCACTTTCGCTCAGCAACCTGATCTCGAGCGTCGAGGATGGGGCGGCGTCGATGATCAGCCCAAAGGCTGAAAGCACCAACTGGCGCAGCAATCCGCGTTCAACGGCGACCGTTGGCAGGTCGTTCAGCGGCGGAGCAACCAGCGTTACATCACGCCGGTTGACCAGTTCCTGGAGCAGCGAAAATGCATCTCGAAGCACATCTCCCAGATCGCTGAAACCGCCGGCGTGGGTCGCGCGCATCGCCTCGCGCTCGAGCAATGACTCAGCGGTCTGGTCACCTACGCTCGTATACATCGAGCGCTGCGACTCATAGAGATTCCAAAGGGTATCGGTGACGGCGGTAACGGCTTCGGTGTGTTCTCGATAGAACTGGCGGAGACTGATCGACAGTTCATTGGCGACAGCCTGTGGAGCAAGTGCATCGTAATAGCGCAACATCATCAGGCGGTGACGACGCCACGGCTTGGAATATGGTGCTACGTCAGTTCCCGGTTTCAGTTCATCAATGGCATCGAGCAGAATTCGATGTAGGCGAAGTCCTTTTTCCTTGGGAGTCAGGCTGGGATCAGGAAGCAAAAGGTCGGCCAGCGGGTCACTACGCAGGCGTACAAAGTCGTACAGGTGCTGGTAGGCGTTCATCACCAGCGCGTCGAACTGCGAACGAGTTGGCATAGCTCTGGCACAAATCTGTCACGCGCGTAATTGATGTGATAGGCCGGGCTTTGTACCCTAGCGAAGGAAGCTACCCTTGCTCAAATAGTACCTGAACCGTTAGGGGCTTTCAATTTGGCAGGCATGCCTCTACTTCCGGTTCACGGCCAGTGTTAGCAACTATCCGCAAGATGCTCAACCAGCTTGCGGCAGGTTGGCGATAGAAGTTTCTTAAGGAGAGAGAACAATGTTCGCCTCAAAATCACGTCGAGTATTTACTATCTTTGTTCTAACCCTGATCGTCGCCATTAGCAGTGTTGGCCTTTCCAGCGCCCAGGAACAGGTCACCATTTATGGCATGGTCAATGATGCGTTTGCGCGCATCTGGCTCGAAAATCTGGTTCCCGCGTTCAATGAAAAATATCCCAACATCGAGGTCGTGATCGACCCGGTCCCGTATGGCGAACTTCTGCCCAAACAGTTGCTTGAACTGACGAGCGGCGCGCCGTCCTATGATTTCATCGTCACCGACGACCCATGGCTACCACAACTGGCAGCCACCGGCCTGCTGATGGACCTGAAGACGGATCTCGCTGATGTCACAGATCCGGATTACAACTGGGACGATTTTGCGCCCGGCGCACTTGCTGCTGGCGAATGGAACGGTGGCCAGTATTCGGTTCCGGTTCGCTCGAACCTGTTGCTGATGTTCTACAACCGGACGCTGTTTGAAGAAGCAGGTCTGGAAGAACCGGGCGAAGGCTATTCATGGGACGATCTCGCAGCGGACTTGCCGCAACTTGTTCGTGACACCGATGGTGATGGCACGGACGATGTCTGGGGGATCGCCACGTACTTTGGCCGCGACCCGCTGACGCCAACCATCTGGCAGGCTATCTTCAACAGCAATGGCGGCCAGCTCTTTGACGCCGAGCTGAACCCGACCTTCAATACGCCGGAAGGCATCGAAGCCTTACAGTACCATATTGATCTGGCTCAGTACGGCCCGCCCGGTGTATCTGCCTACACTTTTACAGATACGCTCGAAGCCTTCCGTCAGGGCCGAGTCGCCGTCATGTTCAACTGGGGGTCTGTCTACCATGGTGTCGCCATCAACCCGGAAACAACTTCGCTTACGGCGGAGCAGGTCGGTGTCGCGCCGTTGCCGGGTGGGTCAGCCGTCGACAGTAGCTCGCATCGCGGGATCTGGACCGCGGCCATCCCGCGCGAAGCCGCCAATCCCGAAGCTGCCTGGACTTTCATTCAGTGGATGACCTCGCAGGAAGGTGAAGTCTTCACTTCGGCTACCGTCGGCCAATTTCCTGCACGCATCTCAACTCTAACAGGCGAAGCGCCGCAGGACTGGCTGGTTGATGTGTTCGCAGCGATCAATGCCGGTTATGACGCGATTGGTCAGGGCGATATGTGGCGGCCGCGCCTTCCAGACTCGGATGGTGTCCAGCAGATTCTGGCGCTCCATCACAGCCGTGCGATGACCGGTGATGTCACGCCTGAACAGGCGCTGGCCGACGCTGAAGCGGAAATCATCGAGTTCCTGACCGACAAGGGCTATTACGACTAGGCGTTCGCCCAGACACCGTTCCTGTCGAGGGCATCTCATCTCATACAGGATGCCCTCGACACAAACTTGTCTGATGTCAGGAGGCTCGGCATGACCCGACTCGAGGCGCTCGGAGGGCAAACGAGTAAAGTGACCGCCCCACGCCGCAATCTGCGCCGCGTGTTTGAACCCTATGTTTTTATACTGCCAACTGTGATCATCCTGATCACGCTGTTGATTTATCCGCTGTTCTATACGCTGCAGGCCAGTCTGTCGAACTTTGATACGTTCACCTTCTCGCCTGCGACATTCGCCGGATTTCGCCATTACGAGCGTGTGCTTCAGGACAATAACTTCTGGTCTTCCGTCCGGGTCACCGCAGCTTATCTACTGGCTGCGCTTCCGCTGCAGCTTGCTCTGGGTGTCTCGATAGCATTTCTAATTTCGGTCCAATGGCCCGGCTCGAAAATTGTACGCGCGCTGTTCATCATCCCGATGGTCGTCACGCCCGTTGTCGCCGGAAGCATGTGGAAAATGCTGCTCGATCCCCTGTGGGGGTACGTGAACTATCTCCTAACACTGATCGGCGGCAAGCCGGTGCTGTGGCTGGCGGATACAAATCTCGCGCTCATCAGCGTTGTCATCATTGACACCTGGCGCTGGACACCTTTCATCATTCTGATCATCCTCGCCGGCATCGTCAGTCTAGATCCGGAACCTGTTGAAGCCGCCAAAGTCGATGGCGCGAACTGGCTGCAGCGGTTTGTCTATGTGATTCTGCCGATGCTCCGACCGGTGATTCTATCGGCATTCCTCGTCCGCTGGCTCGGCGCAATCAAGATGTTTGACATCATCTATACCGCCACAGGCGGCGGCCCGGGTAATGCGACCGAAGTAATCAACATGTACATCTATGACACGGCATTCCGGTCGCTGTCCTTCGAACGCGCCTCGGCTATGTCGGTACTGATGGTGCTGGCAGCGTTTGCCTTCACGTTCCTGTTCATTCGCTTCAGCCACTGGGTGGAGCGATAGCCAATGGCCCAGACAACCCTGAAACAAAAACTCGGAACAACGGCTGCGGCTGCTGCGAGTGTGGTCCTGTGCGCCGCCTTTCTTCTGCCCGTCGCTTGGATGGTCGCAACGTCGTTGAAGTCCACAAGTGAAATTTTTGCCATTCCCCCAACCTGGTCATTCGAGCCAACGCTCGAACATTACCAGCGTTTTGCAGGGCAGGCGCGCATCGTCTCCCGCTACATAAATACGATCATCATCGCCATTGGCTCGAGCGCGCTGTCGGTCATCGTCGGTTCCATGTGCGGCTATGCCCTCGCGCGGTTGCGACTGCGCGGCGCGGGCGTGATTGCGACGCTTATCCTAGTATCACGCGCCATTCCGCCGATCGCGCTGGTTGTTCCGATGTACCTAGTCTTTCGGCCGCTCGGACTGCTCGACAAGCACATCACGCTGATCATCACCTACACGTCATTTCTGATTCCGTATGTCGTCTGGCTCTCGCGCGGCTTTTTCATCGCCCTGCCAACCGCGCTTGAAGACGCAGCGCTCGTCGATGGCTGTTCGCGGCTTGGCGCTTACTTCCGCATCATTCTGCCAACCGCCCTGCCAGGGCTGGCGGCAACGATGATCTTCTGCATCATCCTTGCCTGGAACGAGTTATTGTTCGCGCTCATCCTGACCAATCGGGAAGCCGTTACCATCCCGGTCAGTCTTGCGGGTTTGGCGGCAGATACGGAACAGGGAGCGCTCTGGGGGCCACTTACCGCAATTGGCACGCTGACCGTTCTACCGATTATCGTGTTCGCCCTGTTTGTTCAGAAATATCTGGTCACTGGCTTGGCCGCCGGCGCAACGTCTGGCGCAACCAACTAACCTTTCGGATGCCTGCTTATGATTCCCAAACAGTATGTTGAACCTGAACTGACCTCTCCTGTTGATCTCTGCAATCCCGACGGGACTCTCAATCCGGCAGCTATCGGCTGGTCGCGTCATCCACTCCATCGCTGTAATTTGATCTGGACGACCCGCCGTCCAAAGCGCTGGAATTACTGGTGCATCACCGGTGACAAGTTCCTGCTTTCGATCGCGCTATCGGATCGAGGTAAAGTCGCAGTCGGCTCGGCCTACTTCTTCGAGTACGAGACGAAACGCTTTGCCGGCCAAACCGGTGAAACTCCCAATGGGGAAGGCGTCGTCATGCCGGAATATGTTCATGCCGGACTGGATTACCCGCACCCGGACATTCACGTTTCGATGGAAGCCGTAGGGGACAACACCACGATCCTACGAGCAAAGACCGACAACTTCGACGGTCAGCCATTTGAAGCTGAGATCACGGTCGTTCGACCGCCGGGCCATGAAACGCTCAATGTGGTCATTCCATGGAGCAGCACGGAATTTCAGTTCACGTCAAAACAGGAATGCCTGCCGGCAACCGGAAAGTTCCGTATCGGTAGTGAGACGTTCGAGTTTGCTCCGGGGACGGCTTACGCCACCCTGGATTATGGGCGCGGGTTCTGGCCACAGCGGAGTTCGTGGAACTGGGCTGCTGCTTCAGGCATTCAGCAAGGTCACGTCGTCGGCCTGAACCTTGGCGGCAAGTGGACTGATGGCACGGGCATGAATGAGAACGGATTCGTGGTCGACGGGCGTTTGACCAAGCTGAGCGAAGACCTGATCTGGGAATATAATCCGGAGGACTTTCTTCAGCCCTGGACGATCCGCACTCCGTTCACGGACCGGCTGTATGTCAAGTTTGAGCCGATCTTCAACCGGTTCAACGAGACTTCGGCTGAAAACTATCACCGGGTTGTTAATCAAGCCGTTGGCTACTTCAACGGCTACATCGTCCCGGATAATGGCGAGAAAATCGAACTCAGGGATTTCTTTGGCTGGGCGGAAGAACTTCAGGCCATCTGGTAAATCGATAGCGCTACCCGTCGATCATTTCGGGGGCGCTCCTGCAATGCTGCAGGAGCGCCTTTTTATGTCACTGAGCAATCGCCTGGTGTATAGAAGAGCCGTGGACCTGATCGATCTCGAAGTCGGCGCGCAAAGCAATAACCATCAACAGTCATAAAGCAGCCCGGGCCTTTTGAAGCAGCTCAGTAGTTTGTGGATCGTCAGGGTTATAAATCATGGGCTTTAGCACGCGAGAAAGCCTTACCGCTTTAGGGGCGAGGATGAGAGCGTTTGAGCTTTCGCCACCCTTGTGTCGTTTGCCGGGGTTCGCACAGGCGTGCTCGATGGGGGTAGCGTTTGCGCCGCGTAAAGCCTGTTAACATGCGAGGTTTGGGGCTCTCGCATGAGGGTTTCATTGGGCCGTGACGGTTTTTCCGAAAGGCAATCCCCTCACGGTGACGGAGATGGCGTGCTGCTCCCGGAGGCTATTCGCGCCTCTTCCCGGCGGTTTTTGCTGGCTGGCGCTCGGCGCGCTGGTGGTTCAGAACGACTCGGTCGTGCAAGCCTATGAAACGGGCCGGTCTCTCGACGCGGCGGAAGGCATAGAACGCATTCTCGCGTTTTACCAGCCTGAGGAGCAGGTCGTGTGCGTCGGCCTATGCTTGCCGTCGGTCTATTACGGGCGCGTGCAAGACCTTCCGGTACGGGTAGTACACTCACCCGCCGGCGCGCCGCCACAGCCGCTGGATATGACGCTTTACGTCATCTACGGAGTTCGCGAGGGAAAACGCGACCTTGAGTCCGCGCTGGATGTGCTTGGGTACGATGCCTCGGCCTACGGACCGCCGGAGCGTATCTGGGATTCGGTCGATTCCGTTATCTATAGGCTGACGCCCCGCCCCTAGATGTGTTCGAGGCGGCTCTCTTTTCCCCGGACGGCGCAAAAGAGCGTATACTTAATTCAGGATTGAGCTGACGCCCGCACTGATAGATGTATGCATGCAAGGCTGCCCGATGAATATCACCGGCATCAATCTTAAAGTCGTGATCATGGATAGCGACTATTACGCGCTGCAGGCCATCAACGGCTATCTGGCCTGGGACCGGCGCACGCGCGTGACGCATCTGGCCGAGAGTCTGGAACAGATGTGGCAGGAGCTGGATCGCACGCCGGAGGCCGAATTGCCCGACATTGTGTTGCTCGACGCCGACCACGTTGGCGGGCCAGCCGCCCTGCGCGAGCAGATCGAACGGCTGCGCCAGCGGATTGAGAACGTGATGGTCATCTGCCTGACGCAGTTCGCCGAGCTCGATCTGGTTGAAGCGGCTGCGGCGTCGCACGCGCGCGGCTATTTTCTGAAAGGTGAAGTCCGCTCACAGATCGCCTGGGCGCTGGTCTATGCGCTGGACCACGATTTCGTGGTCAGCCCCGGAATCGCTCGGTTGAACAGCTTCGAGCGGCGGGTGTTCAACGCGACCGTGCTGCCGCGTCAACGCGAATATCCAGAACTCACGGATCGCATTCGTCAGGCGATTGAACTCTGCGTGGTGAAGGGCATGCCCGCGCAGGTGGCCGCCGACGAAATGGGCATCAGTCTGCATACGATTCGCAGCTACATCAAGGAAGGTTATCGTATTCTTGAGGCGTACGACGAAACCGAGTACCCGACCGATATGTCGCCGCAGGAACGGGCCTTCATGCGTATCACGCGCTTTGCCGATGATAAAAGCATGAAATAACTGCTCAGGGAATCCACCGCTCGATAAAGCGCACGGCATCCACCCATTCCCCGTTGACCGCTATTTCCCAGTGGAAATGCGGCCCGCTGGTTCGCCCTGTATTGCCTACGACGCCGATTACCTGACCCTTGGCGACCGTCTGGCCGCGCGTCACGTGAACCTGGGACATATGGGCATAGCCCGAATAGACGCCATAGCCGTGGTCGATGACGACGTAGTTGCCGCGAATATCCATCATGCCGGCGTAGACAACTTTGCCCGCCGCTGACGCCAGAATCGGCGTGCCGAGCGTCGAGCGGATGTCCCATCCGGTGTGTCGGGTATTCAGCGTGTTGTTGAACGTGCGGAACGCGCCAAACGGCGAGGTCAGCCGCGAGAGAATCGGCATCTGAAAGCCGGTTTCGTCCCAGTAACGCTCGGTTGTCGTCGTGGCGAAGATGCTTTCCAGCCGCGCCAGTTCCGCTCGCTCGGTGTCCGGTGTTAGTAGCGGCCCTTTGTCCGGGGAGATGGTCACATCCTGAGCGATGAACGGCCCGGTCACAACATCGACTTCCAGACTCAGGGTTTCGGTCGCGCCGTCTTCAAAACCGGCTTCAATCTCCAGCGGATACCGGCGGGGTATCTGCTCCATATCGACCGAAAGCAGGCCGTAAAAACCGTCATTTTCAATTGGATAGAACGGAATCCGGCGCTCGATGAAATGAGCGCTGGCTTCGATCACGTCGTCGCCGGTGACATGAACCAGCCCGATATCGCCCTGCGGCAGGGTCTGGAAAAACAGTTCGACCTGCATTCGCTCGCCGCTGACCCGCGACGTTGGCGCGGGGCGTGGTTCGCGCGTGGGCAGGGGGGCAGGCGTCGCGCCCGGCGGTAGCGCGTCCAGCGAGCCGTCTGGCGATTCGGCGGTATCCTGCGCGAATGAAACCGCCGCGCCGGTGGCCAGCAGCGCCAGCAGCAGGCCGAGCGCCACAATCAGCTTTTTCAACGGTTGCGAATACCTCCTGTTTTCTTCGCTTCCGGCTGGCGCAATTTTACGCGCCCTCCGGTTTTCGACCAGTCGCAACCGCGCTCAGCGTTTCATCGGTTCGAATGCCGGCGCGTTAATCAGCAGCGACTCGTCCGGTTCGATGCCCTGCGCCTCCAGCGCGCCAACGTATTCCGGGTGCATGATGAACGCGCCCTCGCGATAGATTTCGCGATCCCATGGATTCAGCACCAGCTCATCGGTAATCAGGCCGATGTAATCCGGAATGTTCTGGCCGTGCGTATGCGAGTACAGCACCGCCGTCCTGACGGCTTTCGCCCCCAGTTTCTCCGCGCGCTTTTTCACCTTTTGCAGCGTTTCACCGCTGTCGCAGATTTCATCGACGATCAGCACGCGCCGGTCTTTCACGTCTTTAGGCGGCTTGACGATCCACTTCGGGCGCTTGTACCGGATTTCGTCGTTCACGCGCCGCGACACTCGCACCGGAAAAATCTCCGTCTGGAGCATGTGCGCGATCAGTGTGCCGGGGTAATAGCCGGCGCGGCCCACCGCCAGAATGATCTGCGGCCTGAAATCGGCTGCGGCGCTGGCCAGACTCTTGCATAAGCCGTGAAAATCTTCCCATGAAATAGGACGGATGCCGATCCGGTTCTCGTATGCGTACGGGGCCTGCTTCATAACTTTGTCTCCTTGTTCAGCGCAGCGACGCGCTTTCAGACGCCGCAGTCTGTCCGAATCTAACCGGACGCATCACATCAAAAACGATGTCGTTGCCGGGGCGCGGCCTGCCCTGAACCGATCTATTCCCCGTTTTCAAGCGCTGGCGTTTCAGTCCCCGTTGGCGGCAGCGTGGCGGCGGCTTCCGGAACCGTGAAGCGCACACTGTCGAGGATGAGCTGCAACTGGTCTTCGGCCACGTTCATGGCTTCGATCGGTTCTGTATATACATAGAACACGAAATTGATGCCGCCTTCCTGCAACCCGGCGAACCAGCCGCGGGTATCCGGCAATTGCGGGCAATCGACCGCCGAGAACTGCGTTCCTGAAGCGGGCAATTCGCCGACGCTGTAACTGGTACGCAGGTCGGTGCCGATGTTACAGCCCTGTTCGACGACCGCCAGCCGGAGCAGCCGCAGGCCGTCTGACCACAGATCGGGAGCGATTGCCGCACCGGAGAGCGGGTTGCCTGCGATGAGATTCGGAAAGCCCCACAGCAGCACGATGAAGCCGCGCCCGCCGGTCACCGGGCCGGTGTAGATTGCCAGCGGGATCGTCCGGATGACGTTGTCGACGTCGCGCAGTACCAGCGCGTCGTAGCCATACCGCCAGCCGTCGGGCAGCTCGATTTCCAGCGGCGGCTCGATGCGCTCGCCAAGGAGTGGTTCGACGGTGACGATCAGCAATTCTTCGGTCGCTTCGGGCGTCGCTTCCGCCCCGGCGGCCTCGTGGTCCTGCAATTCGAGTTCGATGGCCGCGATCAGGCTGTCGCTGTCGGACAGCGCGGGTACGCCATCAATCTGGATGAAGGGGACGTTCTCGCCGGTAAAACCCGGTTGTAATTCGGCCTGCGCCGCGGCAGCTTCGAGCACGCCGTCTGGCCGTTCGCTTAGCATGCATTCGTCCCATGTGGCGCGATCAAGCTCAACCGCGTCAAGCGCGGCGGTCAGGTTTCCGGAAGCAAACGGGGCTTCTCCGCCGGCGGCCAGAAACGCGAATAACGCCCGGCTATAGGGCCAGAACCCGCCCTGTTCGGCGGCGCAAATGGCGGCGCGGGCGGCGACGCGGGCATTCGGGACGTCCTCCATGCCGTAGAGCGGCACGAAGGTATAGACGACTTGCCCGTTCTCGATATAAGGCAGCAGGGCGGGAAAGACGTTTGCGCTGAAGTCGGCGCATGCCCGGCTGTCGAGCGCGCAGTATTCGACCACATTGACAGGCGCATCGCGTTCGCCAAGCCGCGGATAACCGAGCCGGCTGATGCTCTGCGCCGGGGTGATGTCGCCGGCGGGCGTGGAGGTGGCTTCAGGCGTGGCCGTTTGCGCCGTCAACGGCAGGACAGTAGCAAACGCCAGCAGCAGGGCCAGCGCCATTCGAACATGGGATGATGTCATCGGCAGCCTCAAGATGTTCATGAGGGAATTTTAGCAGGCAATCGATGGTTTGGTGTTGAGATACGAAACCACGCGTCAACCGGGGTTGTGGGTTCTATCGCGCCATCACTCGCTCATAGACGGCCAGTGTTTCCCGCGCTGTTTTGCGCCAGTTGAAGTTGGTAGCGCGCGCCAATCCTGCCCCAACCAGCGTTTCACGCAATGGGGGCTGAAGCAGCAGCGCCAGGATCGCCGCGCCCATCGTACGGCTGTCGCCATTCGGCGTCAGGTAAGCCGCGTCGCCCACAATCTCCGGGATGGACGACACTTCGTTGGCGACGACCGGCGTGCCACTGGCCATCGCTTCCAGCACCGGCAGCCCGAAGCCTTCATAGCCGCTTGGGTAGACGAACACGCTCGCCAGACGATAGAGTGAGGGTTTATCGGCCTCGTCTACATAGCCGATCCAGCGGATCGTGTCGCTTACGCCAAGCTCTTCGGCATAGCGGCGGGCGTCGGGAAACATCGGCGTGCCCCAGACCGGTTCGCGCCCGGCGATGACGAGCGGGTATTCATCTCCCACTGCATCCGAGACATACGTCCAGGCGGCGATTAGCTGCCGTACCTGCTTGCGCGCGTCGAATCCGCCCAGATAGAGGACAAAACTGTCCGGCAAATCATATTTTTCGCGTACTTCCGCGTCACGCTCCGCGCCGATGCGCGGGTGATAGGCTTCGTCCGCCGCCAGATACGTCGTCGTGACGGCGCTTTCCGGCAGGCCGAGTTCTCTGATAATGTCGCTCCGGGCGGCGTTGCTGATGGTCAGCACATGGCTTGCCCCCCGCGCGGCGGCAGTGACCAGCGAGGTATACAGCTTCGGCCCAAAGCCGGAGGCGTACAGCGGGATAACGAGCGGAATCACATCCAGAATGGTAGTGACCAGCGGCGCGGGCGAGGACAGCGGCGGTCCCCAGTAGGGAACGTGGGCGATATCGGCTCCCGCCCGCCTGACCATGCGCGGAAACGTCCACTGCTCGAACAGGACTTTGCCCGGATTGCCGCCGGGGCCGTTGGTCGTGATGATGTTGACGTCTGGCGGCAGGTTGTCCGCCGTTCGGGTGTGAGGTGGCAGCACCAGCGTCATGTCGAGTTCTGGCGCAACGCGGCGCAAAGCCGCCAGCAGATGGCGCAGGTACTGGCCGCTGCCGGTATCAGGCCGGTCCCAGAACCAACCGTTATAAGCGATGTGCATTGTTCTTCCCGAATGATGTGGCCCGCCTCAGCTCGCGCAGCGGTCGCACAGTCCGTAAAACTCCAGCAGGTGGCCCGTCAATTGCACGTTCAGCCGGCGTTCCAGTTCTGCCGCCAGCCGGTTCAGGCCGCAGTCCTCGAATTCGATCACGCGGTTACAGTTGGTGCAAATGATGTGATGGTGGTGGCCATCCGGCAGCATGACGTAGGCCGGCGTCATGCTGCTGTCGATGTACGTGGGCCGGATGATCGACAGCCGGGTGAACAGGTCGAGCGCGCGAAAGACGCTGGCGCGGCCGATGCTGGCGTCGCGGGCGTTGACACGGTTCAGGATTTCGGTCGATGTCATGTGCCCGCCGCCCGTTTCCAGCGCGTCCAGCACCGCCAGTCGGGCGTTCGTCAGCTTATGGCCGGCGTCGCGCAGGCGCTGCGCGCGTGGGCTGAGTGCACGGTCGGTCATTCTGGCGTTCCTTGACAGTTACAGCGCATTGAGATATTGTATCACTATTCCCGGTGAGACATTGTATCAATTAGACACGCGCAGTTCCAGCGATGGAGTGGCAT